>JBKJOI010000910.1:0-7794 GCA_046595695.1 Haliangiales bacterium
CCCGCAGCCTGTCGCTGTCGGCGGCGGCCCGGCGGGCGCTCGCCGATCTCGAGCGCGCCCTGGCGCTGGCGGGCGAGGGCGGCGGCGCCCGCTTCACCGTCGATCTGGGCGAGGTCCGCGGCTTCGACTACTACACCGGCCTGCGCTTCGCCGCCTACGTCCCCGGCGTGGGCGAGGCGGTGGTGCGCGGCGGTCGCTACGACGATCTGGTCGCCCGCTACGGCCGTCCCGCACGCGCCACCGGCTTCGCCATCGACGTCGAGGCGGTCGCGCAGGCGCAGAAGGCCAACGGCGTCGCGGCGCCCGCGGCGGCGCCCGGGGCGCTCGTGATCGCGGTCGACGTGCCGCGCGAGCGCGGCCTGGCGCTGGCGCGCGCGCTGCGTGCCGCCGGTGTGCGCGTGGCCACCGATCTGAGCACGCGCCGTGGCCTCGACGAGATCCGCGCGTATGCGCTCGGCGTGGGCGTGCAGGTCGCGATCCTGCTCAGCAAGCGCGGCGCGCGCGCGCTCGATGTCGACGTCGCCGGCGCGCCCGTGGCGCTCGCGCCCGAGCTCATGGCTCGCGCCGAACGTGGTGACGGCCGCGCGCTCGCGGTGGCGCTAGGCTTCGGCCCGGGCCCGCGGGCCCGCAGCGGCCGCGTCACACCGGCCCCCGTCTCGAACACCAGCCGCAGTACCCGAACCAGGAGTCGCTGAATGTCCGTGGTCGTGATCGTAGGCGCGCAATGGGGTGACGAGGGCAAGGGCAAGGTCGTGGACCTCTACACCGAGCACGCGGCGGTCGTCGCGCGTTTCGGTGGCGGGGCCAATGCCGGCCACACCCTCGTCGTCGATGGCGTGAAGCTGGTCACGCACCTCCTGCCCTCGGGGGTGCTGCACCCGGGCAAGAAGTGCGTGCTGGGCGCCGGCATGGTGGTCGAGCCGCGCGTGCTGCTCGAGGAGATCGACGGCTGCAAGAAGCGCGGCCTGCTCGCCGACGACAACGATCTGCTGCTCTCGGATCGAGCGCACGTGATCCTGCGCTACCACCGCGACATCGACGCGCTGCGCGAGTCGCACGCGGGCGCGGGCGCGATCGGCACCACCAAGCGCGGCATCGGCCCGGCCTACGAGGCCAAGATGGCGCGCCGCGGCGTGCGCGTCGCGGATCTGCTGCGCGAGGACCGCGTGCGGCCGCTGCTCGAGCAGAACCTCGAGGAAGTGAACCCCTACGTGGAGCGCTTGGGCGGCAAGCCCTACGAGCTGGACGCGCTGGTCACCGAGGCGCTCGAGCTGGGCCAGAAGCTGGCGCGCTACGTCGCCGACACCAGCCGCTTCGTCTACGACGCCATCCGGCGCGGCGAGAGCGTGCTGTGCGAGGGCGCGCAGGGCGCGCTGCTCGACGTCGATCACGGCACCTACCCGTTCGTGACCTCGTCGTCCACCCTGGCGGGCGGCGCGTGTACCGGCCTCGGCATCGGGCCCACCGAGATCGGCGCGGTCGTCGGCATCTCGAAGGCCTACGCCACGCGCGTGGGCGCGGGGCCGTTCCCGACCGAGCTGCACGGCGAAGAGGGCGACAAGCTGCGCGAGGCGGGCGCCGAGTTCGGCGCGACCACCGGCCGGCCGCGTCGCTGCGGCTGGCTGGATCTGCCCGCGCTGCGCCTGGCGGTGCGGCTGAACGGCATGAACGGCATCGCGCTCACCACGCTCGACGTGCTCAAGGCCATGAAGACGGTCAAGGCGTGCGTGGCCTATAAGCTCGACGGCCGCACCCTCGACGAGCTGCCCCTCGATGCCGCCGATTTGGCGCGCGTCGAGCCGGTCTACGAGACCTTCGACGGCATCACCGCCGATCTCTCCCAGGCCCGCGACATCGACGATCTCCCCGTGGGTGCGCGGCGCTACCTGGCCCGGATCTCGGATCTGGCCGGGGTGCCGCTCTACCTGGTCTCGGTCGGCCCGGGCCGCGCCGAGACCATGGTGCTCAAGAACCCCTTCCGGTAGGGGTCCGGCCTGAGCGCGTGCCCCCCCGGCCCAACCAAAAATAAAGTGCCAAAGACCCGCGTCAAGAGGGGTCTGATAGGTAGAGGCTCCAAGGAGAGCTCTCCGTAGCGCCCAGGCAACGCTGGGAAGGCGCCGGTATGGAACCGGGGAGTTTGCGTAAACCCCCTCGACTCCTCTATAATCAGCCCGCCTTTCCAGCTCCAGATCTGCCCTTGGACAGGGCAAGGACGAGACCACGATGAAGATCGTCTGTGACAGCTGTTCGACCAAGTACTCGATTGCCGACGAGAAGGTTCGCGGCAAGGTCTTCAAGATCAAGTGCAAGAAGTGCGGGCACATCATCGTCGTCAAGGGCGCCGAGGGCGCCGAGGCGGCTCCCCCGCCCGCCGGCTTCGATCAGAAGGAGACCCGGGTCTTCGACTACTCGGGCTTCGACGGGCCGGGTGGCTCGGTCTGGCACCTGGTGATCGATCGCGAGCAGGTCGGTCCGCTCGGTCCGCAGGAGCTGCAGACCAAGTGGGCGGCGGGCGAGATCGATGGTGAGACGTACGCCTGGAAGGAAGGTATGGGCGACTGGCTGCGGCTCGCGGCCATCCCCGAGCTCGCCTTCCTGAGCGGTGGCGGCGCGCCGCCTGCGCAGGCGACCAGCGGCGAGGCCGGCGGTCTGTTCGGACCGCCCGACACCAGCTCGCAGGCCACCGGTCGCGCCGATCCGGCGGATCTCTTCGCGGCGGCTGCGGCTGGCGGCGAGGACGACGGCGGCGGCGACCTGTTCGGCTCGCGCGCTCCCGCGGGCGATTTCGCCGGGGCGCCCGCGCCGCTGGCGGCCGCGCCCTCACCCTCGGTGCGCAAGTCGGTGCCGATCTCCAAGGACGATCTCTTCTCCGGCGCGCCCTCGGGCGGCGGCGGCATGGGCATGGCGGCCAGCGCGCCCGAGTCCTCGGGCAGCAAGGGCATGACCGGGCAGCGCAACGAGAACTCGGTGCTGTTCTCGCTCAACAACCTCGCCGCGCTGGCGTCCGAGGCGCCCAAGACCTCGAGCAGCGCGCCCAGCCCGGCCTTCCAATCGGGTGGCGGCAGCGAGGGCTCGGGCCTCATCGACATCCGCGCCATGGCAGCCATGACGCTCGGGCCGAAGAAGGACGACGGCGGTCGTCCGGGCGCGAGCGCCTCGGCGGTCGACGACCTGCCGGTGTTCAGCTCCAACTCGTTCTCGGCGCCGGCTTCGGGCGTGCTCCTGCCCAGCGTGCAGGGCCGCGGCGGTGGCAGCAACAAGCTCATCATCATCCTCGCCGCGCTCATCGGCGTGCTGGTGATCGCGGGCGTCGCGATCGTCGCGATCATGCTGAAGAGCAACAAGCAGGTGCAGGCGGTCAACAACACGGTGGCTCCGGTCGGCGAGAAGCCAGTCACCCCCGAGGGTACGCCGGCGGCCGTGGGCACGCCGGGCACGCCCGGCACCGACAAGCCGGGCACGCCCGAAGGCGGCACGCCCGCCGCGGGCACGCCGGGGACGCCCGAGGGCGGCACGCCCGCCGCCGGGACGCCCGAGGGCGGCACGCCCGCCGCGGGCATCAAGCCCGACGAGCCCAAGAAGCCGCGCGACGACAAGAAGCCACGCGACGAGCGTCCGCGCGACCGCCAGCCCGACGAGCCGAAGAAGCCGCCCGTGGAGAAGCCGGTCAAGGAGCCCGCGACGTCCAAGTGCGACGAGGTGAGCTGCGCGATCGATCCCTCGCTGCCCTGCTGCAAGAAGACGGGCGGCGGTGGCGGCGGTGGCGGCGGTGGCGGCACGAAGCCGACCGAGGCCGCCCCGCTCGGCCGGGACGACATCAAGGCCGGCATGTCGACGGTCAAGGGTCGCGTGGCCCAGTGCAACGACCAGTACAAGACGCCGGGCATGGTCGAGGTGAAGATCGCGATCAGCGGCGACGGCCAGGTGACCAGCGCGCAGGTGACCGGCAAGTTCGCCGGCACGCCCGCGGGCGCCTGCGTCGAGAAGGCGGTCAAGAGCGCCAAGTTCCGCAAGTCGGGCACGCCGATGACCGTGAAGTACCCGTTCCAGTTCCAGTAGCAGCCCCGTCCCGTTGCTATGCGGTGGTCTTGGCGCGGCGTAGCCCCAGCACCGCCAGCGCCGCCGCCCCCAGCCCCGACAAGCCCAGCGCGATCCACAGGAGCCGCCGCGACCGGTGTGCCGGCGCCACGTTCGCGGCCTCGGCGGCCGACGGCGGCGCGCTGGCGGCCGCGGTCGCCTGGGCGTGCGCGGCGGCATCGACGGTCCAGTCAGCGCGGATGGCGCGCTCGGCGGGCTGGTCCGGGTTGCCGCGGAAGGCCCAGCGGAGCTGGTTGCCGCCCGCCTGGATCACGAGGTGCGACGCGACGGCGCGCACGCCCGGTGACTCGTCGACGCGGATCTCGGTCTCGCCCGGGTCGGGGACCTTCCACGCGTCCTCGAGGGTGAGCGCGTGCGCACCCGCGCCGCGCGTCGGCGCGTAGGCGAGCAGGTCGACGGCGAACGCGCCGCCCGTGGTCACCGGGGTGCCCAGGCCGACGTCCTCGACGCGCCACGCCGACGGCGGGACCGGGGTGCCGTCGACGACCAGGCGCAGGTGCCCGGCGACGTCGTCACGCACCGCCTCGCCGAAGCCGCGCGCCTCGGCCTCGTCGATGGCGCCGTCGTGGTTGCGGTCCATGCGCAGGCGCTCGCCGGCGCCGGGCCGATCGCCGAAGAACACCGTGTACGAGCAGCGCACCCGGTCGGGCAGGAGCGTGAGCTTCAGGTAGCGGTTGTTCTCGGTCGCGCTCGGGGCCACATGCGCTGACGCGCTGCGGCAGGGCAGGGCCACGGACAGGAGCGCGTAGCCGAGGGGTAGGGCCATGTATCGACGGATGGGCTGGCGGCTCGTCACGGGCTTGCCCTATGCTACCGCGCGGCAGAGGTGCCGGGAGGTCTCAGGATGAAGTCTCGAGGCATGATCAAAAATTGGTGTCTGGCGGCGGTGCTCGCCGGTGGCGTGACGGCGTGCGGTGACGACGCTGGTCCCACCGGCTCCATATTTCCCGAGCGACCCGAGTGCGAGGGCGCCGACGTCGTCGCGCTCGCGGGCGACCACCGGATGGTGGTCGCCCGGCTCAACCTCGCCGAGCCCGACGAGGGCTTCGATCTCGACGGCGACGGCCTGCCCGACAACAAGCTCGGACCGCTCAAGGGCCTGGCGGGCGGGCCCATCACCGACGCCTTCAACGAGTTCACGATCGTGATCCCGCTCGAGATCTTCGACTTCCCGACCACCGGGCCCGACGCGTGCGTGAAGTTCGCGTTCTATCTCGGCGAGTACACGCTCGATCGCGACGGCGACGGCGAGAAGACGGCGAAGGACGGCGGCGACTGCGACGACACCGACGCCACGGTGAAGCACGGCGTGACCGAGCTCGCCGAGAACGGCCAGGACGACGACTGCGACGGGCTCACCGACGAGGCCGTCGATGACACGCCGTCCGCATCGGCCGCCGACACCGACGGTGACGGTACGACCGTGGCGATGGGCGATTGCGACGACAACGACGCGATGGTGAAGCCGGGCGGCCTCGAGCTCTGCGGCGACGGCAAGGACAACGACTGCACGGCGGGCGCCGACTTCAGCCCGGTCGCGGCGGGCGCGCCGCCGGCCTGTACGCCCTTCGACAGCACCGGCACGCCCGACGAGGTGGTCCTGGATCCGCTGTCGTTCGACGCGACCGGTGCGCCGGTGATCGAGTTCAACTCGGCGGAGACCAGGACCGTAGACGGCGAGCTGCAGCTGAGCGGCGGACCGTCGCTGTTCTCGGTGGTCCTCCCGCTCGGCATCATCGATCTCGATCTGCGCATCACCGGCGCCACGCTCGTCGCCACGGTCGCCACGGTCGGCGGCGGCCTCGGCCTGACCGGTGGCCGCCTGGGCGGCGTGCTCGACGGGCCGACCCTCGACACCATCCGGGGTCTCGACGTGTCCGAGATCGGCCTCGGTCCAGAGGACTCGCTGCTCGACGCCATCTTCACCAGCCCGCTCCTGGGCGTGCTCGTGGTGCTGCCCGAGATCGACACCGACGGCGACGGCGAGAACGACTGCACCACGCCCGACATCGACGTCGATCGTGACGGCCTGGAGGGCTTCTGCGACGCGGACCTGGACGGCGACCCCGACACACACAAGGTCGACACCTGCATCGACGGCGACGGCACCGTGTTCCATGACGGCGACGAGGGCTCGGTGCACTGCACCGAGATCCTGGGGATCGACGGCAAGCACCGCTTCGTTGATGGCGTGTCAGTGGCGCTGACATTTGATACCGTGCCCGTCAGCCTGACGAGAGAGTGAGAGAGAACATGCCGACCGAGGTCCGCGCGCACATCACGGGAACCGTCTGGAAGATCGAGAAGAAGGTGGGGGACACCGTGTCGGAGGGCGACACCGTGGTGATCCTGGAGTCGATGAAGATGGAGATGCCGGTCGAGTCGCCGGCGGGCGGGACGATCTCGGCGGTGAAGTGTCAGGAAGGGCAGGCGGTCGATGAGGGCGCGGTCCTGGCCATCATTGGCTAGCAACTGCGGAGTTCATCTCCGGTCGCCGCGGGGTTAGAATGGCGGTATGCGCCCTGGAGTAGGTCGGTCGTGGCGGCTGGCGGTTGTGGTCGTGGCCCTCTCTGCCGCGGCTGTATGGGCCTGCAATGGCACGAGCGGCAGCCTGACCGAAGGGCAAGCGTGCCATTCGTCGAGCGAGTGTGCGGCGGGGCTGGTCTGTGACTTCGGCCAGAGCCCGGCGGTCTGCGCGGGCAACCTCACGCCCGGCGAGCCCGACGCCGCGCCCGGGCCCGATTCGCCGCCCGGCACCCCCGACGCCGCGCCCATGATCGACGCGACGCCCGGCACGCCCGATGCGCCGCCCATGCCCGATGCGCCGCCGCCGCCGATCGACGCCGAGGTGCCCGACGCGCCGCTCCCCGACGCCGAAGTCCCCGACGCGATCTAGCGCGGGCGGCCGCCGAGATCGGGGTGACCGACGGTCTCCCAGGGCCGCTCCTTCAGGATCTTCGTCAGCGCCTTGAACTCGTCGGCCAGCTCGGTATCGGCGAGGAACGCACCGACGGTGCCCTCGCCGCGCGCGACCATCGCGGTGAGCTGCTCGGCGTTCGCCAGCAGCGCGTCGGCGCGCACGGTCAGCTCGTCGACCTTGCGCAGCGCCTCCTCGAAGCGGGCGAAGCGCGCCGGGTCGAGGCTCGCGCGCACCAGCTCGAGGTTCGTCGTGAGCTGATCGATGCGCCCGCGCAGCTGCGCCAGCGAGGCGCGCGTGCGCGCGAACGTGGCCTGCGCCCGTGCCGCCACGCGCGCGAAGTCGTCGCCGTCCACGCCGCTCGCGAGCCACGCCTCCCACGCCGCGAGGCCCTCGACCCAAAGGCGCCGGCGCCCCGCGACCAGCGCATCGATATCGGCGGGCGAGGACAGCGCGTCCAGCTGCACCGACAGCGCGTCCAGCTCGCGACCGAGCGCGCGCGCCTCGGGGAAGCCGGTGCGCAGCATCTCGACCACCTGGCGAAGGTTCTCGTACGAGCGCTGCGCGATCTGGTCCATGCGCGGTGGATCGACCCCGCGCACCGTCGAGCCCTCGCGCAGCGGCGCGCCGGGCGCGGCGCCGCCGCGCGGCGGGCCGATCTCGAGGTAAGCCCCCGACAGCAGCGACGGCTGGTTCTGGAAGAACTCGGAGCTCTCGGTCAGCCGGCGGGCCCAGCGGCGCTCGATCCAGACGTCGAGCACGACGCCGGCGCGCTCGGC
>JBKJOI010000992.1:0-17969 GCA_046595695.1 Haliangiales bacterium
ATCCGATCGCCGGGCAGCAGCGCCGCGCGCGCGACGCTGCCCTCGTGGCCCTCGAGCCAGCCCCAGGCGTTCGCCGGCTGCTCCCAGACGGCCACGCCGCGCGTCGCCGCGGCGACGAGCTGCTGCTGATCGGCGGAGACGCGCAGGTCGTTCGCCCCCTCGCCCAGCGGCGGCAGCGACACGCTCTCCTGCGTCGCCAGGTCCCAGCGCTCGACGTCGCCGCGCGCGCCCGCCGAGAACAGCGCCTGGCTGTCGGCGGAGAAGCACACCCGCAGCGCGCCGCCCGGCAGTGCGCGTGTCGCCACCAGCGCGCCGTCCGCGACCTGCCACACCTGGACGCCGGTGCCGTCGTGCGCGCTGGCCAGGTGCGCACCATCGGGCGCAAAGGCGAGGTGCGTGACCATGCCGCGCGCGCCCTCGCCGAGCACGCGCCGCTCGGTGCCCGCGACGCTCCACATCCAGATGCGTCCGTCCTCCCCGCTCGCGGCCAGCCAGTCGCCGCGCGGCGAGAACGCCAGATAATGCAGGCGCGGCTCGTCGGAGGCGAACACACGGAGCTCGCGGCCCTGCCGGTCCCAGAGGCGTACCTTGCCGTCGTGGCCGGCGGTCGCCACCGCCTGGCCGTCGGGCGCGAGCTGCACCGCCGACACGATGGCGTGGTGGCCCTCGAAGACGGCCAGCAGGGCGCCGGCACGGCTCCACAGCCGCGCGGTCCGGTCCTCGCTCACCGACGCGATCAGCGCGCCGTCGCGCGACAGCGACACCTCCATGACGACGCCCTTGTGGCCGCCCAGTACCTGGCTGTGGCCGCTCTCCAGATCCCAGACCCGGACGTCCCAGTCCAGGCTCGCGGTCACCGCGGTGCGCCCGTCGGGCGTGACCGCCAGGTCGACGATCGGCGCGTCGTGGCCGCGCCACACGTGCGTGGCCAGGCCGCGCGCGCGCGCGGCCTGCGCGAGCACGCGCGCCATGCCGGCGTTGGCCGGCGTCACGGGCAGGCGCGCGAGCCACGCCGCCGCGGCGGTCGGATCGCTGACCAGCAAGGTGCGCGCGTGCTGCAGCGTCAGCTCGCGAGCGCGCGCGGCCTCGTTGCGGCGCGCCGCGACAATCTGCGACACGCTGAGCGCGGTGGTGACGACCAGCACCGCGAGCAGCGCGGCCGCGACCGCGACCGCGGGCCGATGCCGGCGGATCCAGCGGCGCAGGAGCGAGCCGATGGTGTAGCGGTGCGCGGAGACCAGCTGGCCGGTCTGGAAGCGCTTGAGGTCAGCCGCGAGCTCGCCCGCCGAGGCGTACCGCCTGGCCGCGTCGCGGGTCATCGCCTTCTCGACGATGGTGAGCAGCTCGGTCGGGATCTGCGCGTCGCGCTCGGCGAGCGGCACCGGCGCGGCGGACGACAGCTGCTGCACGATCGCGTTGGCGCTGATGCCGTCGTAGGGCGCGGTGCCCGAGAGCAGGTGGTAGAGCATGGCGCCCAGCGCGTAGACGTCGGTGCGCTCGTCGATGGTCTCGCCGCGCGCCTGCTCGGGCGCCATGTACGCGGGCGTGCCCACGATCGCGCCGCTCAGGGTGCCGCGCGCGTAGCGCCCGGAGCGCGACGACGACGCGGCGTCGGCGTGCGGCGCGAGCTGCTGCGCGATGCCCCAGTCCACGAGCAGGGTCTCGCCGTACATGCCCACGAGCACATTGGCCGGCTTGAGGTCGCGGTGGACCACGCCTTCGCTGTGCGCATAGGCCATGGCATCGGAGACCGCCAGGATGTTGGGCAGGAGCGCCAGGCGCTCGGCGAGCGTGTGCGCCTGCTCGATGAGCTCGAGCAGCGTGCGGCCCCGGACCAGCTTCATCGAATAGAACGGGATACCGTCCGATCCGTAGCCCACGTCGTAGACCGGCACGATGCCCGGGTGCTGCAGGCGTGCGGTGATGAGGCCCTCGTCGATGAGCCGCGGCCCGGCGTCGGGGCGCTCGGGCAACGGTTGCTTGAGTGCGATCACGCGTCCGAGTCGGCGATCGTGGGCGACCAGGATCCGGCCCAGGCCACCGCGTGCGATCTCGGCGGATACCGCATAGCGGGAGTCGTCGACAATCGGTAGCTCCGCGGAGCCCGCATAGGCATTCGCGTCTGCCCCCGACATGAGCTCCGTCGGCGCGAGCCCCGACGGTACGCCGCGGCTTCCCCCGTTCTCACCCTCTGCACCCATCGATGCCTCCGGAAGCGATTGTGTTATCGTCCGCGCGGCTGCCGCACTGGGAAGCTAGCACTTTGTGATCCTGAGAGGAGATTCGCATGTCGCCCGTGTCCAAGAAGCCAGTGGCCTCGCCGAAGAAGCTGATTCTGCAGCGTGAGATCCTCCGCCGCTTCTACGCGGGCAACGTGGGGCAGGTGATCTTCTCGGTCGACTGCTCGAAGTCACCCCGGGCGCTGAGCTGTGGCGCCAACAGCCCGTGCCTCCCCGAGGTCCGGGCCCTCATCAAGACGATGAAGGACGCGGTCAAGGCGTTCGAGCAGAAGCTGCCCACCGAGGACAAGAAGGTCTTGAAGGAGCTGCGGAAGGGCTAGTCGGTGGGCCGAAGGACCCGACTTGTCCGTGCGGGCGGCTTCCGCGGCGTGACCGGGCTAGCGCCAGGCGAGCGGCGCGGGATCGTCGGCCTGGCTCAGGGCAGGTAGACGATGTCGCCTGGCATCAGCACCAGGTTCGCCTCGGGGCGGCGGTTGGAGCGGATGTCGTCGTAGTTGATCGGGATGCGGCGGTACTTGCCGGTCTTGACGTCCTGGCGGATGAGCACGAGCCCGGCGCGTGAGGCGAACTTGTTGGGCCCGCCCGCCATCGCGACCGCCTCGGAGACGGTGACGTAGCTGGTCGCCGAGTAGATGCCCGGGCCCTCGACGTTGCCCGAGACGGTGAACCGGTAGCTGTTCACGCCGGTGACGGCGATGGTCACGACCGCGCTCTCGTCCTTGATGAACTGCGACAGGCGCTGGGTGATCTCGGCTTTCAACTCGGTGGGCGTGCGGCCGACCGCCTTGATGTCGCCGATGAGCGGCATCGTGATGGTGCCGTCGGGACGCACGACCGCCTCGGTCGACAGGTCGGGATTTTTCCACACCGTGATCTGCAGCTCGTCGGAGACGCCGATCACGTACTCGAGGTTCCGCGGATCGGGCTCCTTCGAATAGTCGTAATAAGGAGTGGTGGCCGCGCAGGCCGCGAGCAGCATGGCGGCCAGGGCGCAAGCGGGCGCAATCGTCGAGGACCAGCGGCTAGGCTTCATGGGCGCCGATATTACAGGCGATCACGCGCTGGCGTCAGGATCGTCGTGCACCCCGTCCGGGTCGTCACCGCCACGCCGGTCCAGCAACCGTTGGCGCAGCGAGCGCACCGCGCGCCGGGCACGCTCGACCGCGTGGCGGGCCGCCACCGGCCAGCCCGGACGCGTGCCGCGCAGCGTGTACAGCGGGCGCGTGGCCAGCGCCAAATCGAGCTTGTAGCGCGTCGTGCCGGCCAGGAAGTCATACTCGCGCAGGCCCGCCGCGATGGCGCGTTCGATGGTGCGGGCGTGCAGCACGACGCCCGGGCGAATCTTGGCCGGCAGGTCCATCTTGCGACCCGTCTGGTAGAAGTAGATCTTGCGGTTCCAGACCATGTTGAACGCGACCGCGATCGGCTCGCCGTCGACGCTCAGCCAGATCAGCTCGAGCGCACCGCGCTCGAGCAGGCGGCGCGCGGCGTCGCCGAGGAAGCGCGCGAAATTGTCTGACGCGAACGCACCGCTGCGGCCCGCCGCCTGCCAGCGCTCGCCGTGCAGCGCGCCCAGGATGCGCATGCCCTCGACCAGCGAGGCCTCGTCGTTCGCCTCGTGCAGCGAGGCCCGCCCGTCGGCCCATTCGTCGAAGTCGCGCACCGCGCGCCGGATGCCGTAGCGGTTCTTCTGCGGCAGCGCGGCCAGGTAGGCGTCGAAGCTGTCGGGCAGCGGGATGTACGGCGCCGCCGGCGTGGCCTTGAGGTCGGTCTTCCAGCGGTGGCGGCGCAGCGCGCGCGTGAGCTCGGGCAGGCACACGCCATCGCCGGCCAGCGCGGGCAGGTAGATCTCGTCGCAGACGCCACCCAGGCGGCCGCCCGCGAGCGCGCTCACGAACGCGTCGGCGACCGCGGGCATCTGGCCGGTCGCGGCGATCAGGCCGAGGTACTCGCTGCAGACCTCGTCGTGCTCGTGCTCGCCGGTGCCGAGGGCCTCGAGCCGGCGCAGGCTCAGAAAGGGCGCGACGCTGACCGTACGCCGGCACATGGGCGCGAGGCCGACGAGCTCGCTGCCCTCGTGGAACGTGACCACCGTGAGCTGGCGCAAGGCGCCGCCGAAGACGTTCCACCACGGTTCGATCCAGAGCGGCGAGAGCATCGGCTCGTTGGTGTCCGAGCGCGCGAGCAGCTCGAGCCACGGCTCGCGCAGGTCGGCGAGGCCGGCGTCGTCTTGGATGATGGCGATCCGGAGAGCCACGGTCCGACGAGTAAAGCATGAAGGCCCGTGGTATGCATCGCAGCGCCATGGATAGCGGCAGCCCTCTCGATGCGCTGGTGGTCTCGTACCAGTTCCCACCGACGGGCGGCGCGGGTGTCGCGCGCGTGCTCAAGCTGGTCAAGTACCTGCCCGAGCACGGCGTGCGGCCGTCGGTGCTCACGGTCGCGAACCCCTCGGTGCCGGTGGTGGATCGCTCGCGCGATCGGGACATCGCGCCCGGGCTCGAGATCGTGCGCGCGCGGACGTTCGAGCCGGGCTACGCCATGAAGGCCGCAGCGACCGCGTCGGTCACGTCGGCCGGCGGTGGCAGTGGCGGCGGTAACGGCTCGAACGGCGGGGCGGGAGGCCGCGCCGGACTCTGGGCGCGCGCGCGCGGCCTGGCGGTGCGCGCGGCGCGCGGCGTGCTCGTGCCCGACGCGCAGATCCTGTGGCAGCCCGCCGCGCAGGCGGCGCTGGCGCGCCGGCTCGTGTCGCACCGGCCCGATGTGGTCTGCATCAGCGGACCGCCGTTCTCGCAGTTCCTGCTCGCGCCGCTCGCGCGCCTGGCGCCACGTACCGCCGTGGTGCTCGACTACCGCGACGAGTGGAGCACCTACCGCACCGGCTACGAGAACTCGAGCCGCGCCGCCGCGCTCGTGGGCGGCCCGCTCGAGCGCGCGCTGGTCCGCAGCGCGCACGCCATCACCACCGCGACCGAGGCCTTCCGCACCAACCTGCTCGAGCAGTTCCCGTTCGTGGACCCCGCGCACGTGCGCGCGATCCCGAACGGCTACGATCCCGACGACTACCCGGCCGAGCTGCCCGCGCCACCTTCGGATCGCTTCGTCGTGACCTACGCGGGCACGATCTTCCGGTTGACCTCGGCGCGCGGGCTGCTCGGCGCCGTGCGCAAGCTGCACCGCGAGCACCCCGAGCTCGCGCGCCTGTTACACGTGCGCTTCCTCGGCCGCATCGTCGACGCCGAGCTCGACGCCTTCGAGGGCACCGAGGCGCTCGGCGTCGAACGCCTCGGCTACGTGGAGCACGCACGGGTAACCTCCGAGCTGGCCGCGAGCCACCTCGTGCTGTGCCTGCTCGATGACGTCGCCGGCGCCGAGCGCATCTACCCGGCGAAGATCTTCGAGCTCATGCACCTGGGCCGGCCCACCCTCACGCTGGCACCGCCCGGTGAGCTCGCCGACCTGGTGCGCGCGCAGCGCATGGGTGAGCTGGTCGGGCCGCGCGACGAGGCTGCGATCGCCGCGGTGCTCGAGCGCCACCTGCGCGCCTTCGCCGCGGGCACGCCGCCCGCGCCCATGCGCGTCGCCGACGCCGCGCGCTACCACCGTCGGGCGCTCGCGGGCGAGTTCGCCGAGGTCTTCCAGGCGGCCGCCGCGCGCGCGCGGGCGTGAGCCTGAGGTAGGCTCGGCTTCGTATGACGAACGACGCCTCGAACGACGCCTCGGCGAACGACGCCGTGGAGATCCTGCGCTCGCCGGTGCTGCCGCGCGAGGGCTTCATCCACGGCTGGCCCACGCGCACCGGCGGTGTCTCGCCGGGCCAGCGCGCGTCGCTCAACCTGGGGCTGCGCTGGGGCGATGCGCCCGAGAACGTCGACGAGAACCGACGCCGCGTCGCGGTCGCCGCGGGCTACGACCCGGCGCGGCTGCAGGTCACCAAGCACGTGCACGGCGTGAACGTGTGGGTCGTGGGCGACTCGATCGCGGCCGCTGCGCCGGGCGCGCCCGAGGCGCCGCACGAGTACGACGCGCTGGTCACGGATCGCCCGGGCGACGTGCTCGGCGCGTTCGCCGCCGATTGCATCCCCATGCTGTTCGCGGATCCGGTGCGGCGCGTCGCCGCGGCGGCGCACGCGGGCTGGCGCGGCACCGTCGGTGGCGTCGGCGTGAACACGGTCGCGACGATGCACGATCGCTTCGGCTCCGACCCGCGCGACGTGCGCGCGGCGCTGGGGCCTTCGATCGGCCCGTGCTGCTTCGAGGTCGGCGACGAGGTCGTCGAAGCGTTCGCCGCCGCGCTCGGCGCGGTGCCCGGCCTGATCGTCGACGGGCCGCGCAAGCACCACATCGATCTGCGCGTCGCGATGCGCACGATGCTCGAGCGCGCCGGGCTGCGCGGCGAGCACATCGACGATCGGCCGCCGTGCACGCGCTGCGACGCGCAGCGCTTCTTCTCGTTCCGTCGCGACGGGCAAGCCGGCGGCGTGCACATGGGCTTCATCGGCGTCGTCTGAACGCGACGACGTAGCGACGACGTAGCGAGTCCTGACGCTCGTGCTCGCGCCATCCCGGATGGCGCAAAAACTGAGCATCGAGGACGCAAATCGCTCTTTCGGGTGAGGCCTAGCGGCCTCGCATGACGATTTTCTTCGCGCCGCGAGGTCTGACGAGGCGCGCGCCCGCACGCACCCAGGCGTACTCCAGCCCACCGTCGGTAGACTGTTTCCAGTTCGTGTCGTTTTAGTATCTAACGCACCGCATCTAAAAGGTAAGACCAGATACATAGATTGCAAATCTACAAATTTGCTCGCGTTTTTGTGTTTCCCCCCTTACGTCACGGACCAATAATCACGCGGCGCGTTAGCTTCATGACGCAATTGTGAGGAGGGCGAAACATGTCGGGACGCTCCGTGCCACGTGGGGTCGTTGTCTCGCTTCCCTGGTTCGCGATGTGCAGCGGCATGGCCGCCGCGCTGGTCGCGGCCGCATCGGCGGGGGGTTGTAGCAACCTCGAGCTAGATCCGGCGCCGCCGATCATCCACGCCCGCTTCGATCCCGACGAGAAGGTCGTCCCGATGCCGACCGACGTGCTGCGCGATGCGGAGCTCGGTCGCCTCGACCTGCCGGTCGACGACGTCGACCTCACCGCGGCCGAACGAGAGTTCTACGGCTTCCTCGAGACGCTCGACGGCTGGTCGACCGCGATGTCGGCAACCGTCGAGTTCACCGGCCCGATCGATCGCGCGACCATCACCGCGGACACGTTGCAGGTCTGGCACTGGACGGGCGTGCCCAAGCGCGTCGAGGACGTCACCGTGCGCATCTCCGATGACGAGAAGAAGATCACGATCGATCCGCCGCGCACCGGCTGGGAGCGCGGCGGCCGCTACGTCGTGCTGATGCGCGGCGGCGCGGCGGGCGTCGAGGGCAAGACCGGCGAGCAGGTCGAGTGCGACGCCGCGTTCTACTTCCTGCGCCAGACCGAGCGGCTCGACACACCCGAGCACGAGCGCGCCTTCCCGGGCAAGGACCGCGCCGAGCGCCAGGACAACGCGGCCAAGCTGGAGAAGATCCGCGCCGAGCTCGAGCCCATCTTCGACTACTTCGCCGAGCGCAACCTCGCGCGCGCGCAGGTCGCGGCGCTTTGGGCGTTCACGGTCACCGAGCGCACCGAGCTGGCGATGGACAAGCCGTCGCAGCGTATGCCCATCCCCAACGCGCTGCTCATCGACCCGGCGACCGGCCGCGTAGACATCCCCGCTTCGGCGTGGGACTCGGCCGTCGAGGTCGAGGCCAAGCATCGCCTGCGCGACTACGACGGCTTCTCGACCTCGGCGAACCTGCTCTTCGAGTTCACCGGGGCGATGGACCCGGCGACCATCAACGGCCAGACCGTGCGCATGTACCGCCTCGGCGGCGCGCAGCCGGTGCTGGTGCCCGCCGACGCGAAGCTCATGGACGACAAGATCCACGTCGTGGTCACGCCCAAGCAGCTGCCGCTGCCCGAGGCCACATCGTTCGCGGTGGTGGTGACGCGCGGCGTGCGCGACGCCGCGGGCGACGAGGTCATCCCCATGCCCGCGGGCTTCCTGCTCAAGGCCCGCTCGACCGTCTATCTGGACGGCGTGAGCCAGGTCGCCGCCGTCGAGGCCGAGGACGCGGTGCGCGTCGAGGCCGCGCGTGCGCAGCTCGCGCCCGCGCTCGACATGCTCGGCCGGGACGACGTCGTGGGCGCCTGGCCGTACACGACCTTGACCGTGCAGCAGCCGCTGCTCGACGTCGCGGCCAGCGCCGAGAGGCTGCAGGTCTCGCCCGATCCCGGCCACGTCGAGCACCTGACGCCCCTCGAGGCGCTCGGTGACTTCGCGCTCGCGCTCTCGTCCTTGACCCGGGTCGGCGACGTCTACTACGGCACCATCGAGTCGCCGGTCTTCCTCGACCCGACAACGCGCGCGTGGCGCGAGGACGGCGGCCACGAGGTCCAGGACATCCCCTTCACCATGACCGTGCCGCGCAACCTGCCGGTCGGCGCGGCGCCGGTGGTCATCTTTGCGCACGCGATCGTGACCGAGCGGCGCTTCGTGCTCGCGATCGGTGACGCGCTGGCGGCGCAGGGCTTCGTCGCCATCTCGATCGACCTGCCGTACCACGGCACGCGCACCTACTGCATGAAGGGCGGGCCCATCTCGGTGGTGAACCCGACGACCGGCGAGCTCTCGTCCATGGAGCCCTGTCAGTCGGGCACCACCTGCAACGACCAGGGCCGCTGCGTCGACGCGAACGGCCAGGGCAACAAGCTGGCGATGTTCCCCATCATCAACATGCCGGTGGCCTCGGGCGCCGCGTTCCTCGAGATCGAGCACATCGCCAGCACCAAGGATCACTTCAAGCAGGCGCTCGTCGACCTGAGCGCGCTCGAGCGCTCGCTGCGCAAGGGCGACTGGGAGTCGGTGATCGGGCGGCCCGTCGACGGGCGCAAGATCCTGTTCGCCGGGCAGTCGCTGGGCGGCATCATCGGCGCGACCTGGCTGTCGGTGTCCGAGGACATCCCGCGCGCGGTGCTGAACGTGCCGGGCGCGGATCTCGTCGACCTGTTCCGCGAGTCGGGTTGGTTCGGCGCGCAGGTCGACGCCTTCTTCACCCGCGAGCAGATCGAGGCGGGCAGCTTCGAGGAGGAGCGCTTCCTGAACGTGGCGCGCTGGTTCGTCGACGCGGTCGATCCGCAGAACGTGGCCAGCCGGACCGGTGATCGCGCGCTGATGCTGCAGATGGCCACGCTCGACTTCATCATTCCCAACTGGACCACCGAGCTGCTCGAGAAGCTGACCGGGGCGCCACGACGCGACTACATCGCCGAGCACGCGTTCCTGGTCGTGCCCATCGAGCCGGAGTTCATGCGCGGCGGGCGCGAGCTGGCCGCGTTCCTGGCCGGGGAGCTCGCGCCATGAGGACGCCGCGGAGGCATCCTGCCATCGCGCTCGCAGCGCTGGTCGCGATCGCAGCGCTGGTCGCGCTCGTGGCGTTCGCCGTGATCGCGGTGATCGCGCCCGGCATCGCGCACGCCGCGGGCTTCGCCGTCGCGCAGCAGAGCTCGACCGCGAGCGGCACGGCCGGCGCGGGCGCGGCGCGTGCCAACGACGCCGGGCTCGCCTGGTATAACCCCGCCGCGCTCGCCGACGGTGGCGGCTGGCGGATCGGCTTGGGCCTGACGCTGGCGCGGCCTGCGCTCACCGCCGAGGCGCGGGACGGCTCTTGGAGCACCGACAGCGAGAATGGCTGGTCGACGCCGCCACACCTGGACGTGAGCCGCGCCGCGGGCGACTTCGCGATCGGGCTGTCCCTGGGCGTGCCCTTCGGCAGCGGCGTCAGCTGGCCGGCCGACTGGCCCGGCCGCCACGAGATCGTGCGCTCGCAGCTCGAGGTCTTCCGCGCCGCGCCGTTCCTGGCCTGGCGCTCGGGCGCCTGGCGGGTCGCGGCCGGTCTGCACTTCGACGCCGGCCGGCTGCGCGTGGCGCGCAAGCTCGACTTCATCGATCTCGACGGTGACGTGCAGATCGACATGGACGGGGTCGGCATGGGCGTCGACGCGTCGGTGTTCTGGCAGGCGCACGCCGAGCTCGACGTCGGCCTCGTCTACCGCAGCCGCACCACCATCGCGTTCGACGGCGGCGCTGACTTCGACGCCCCCGATGCCTTCTCCGAGAAGACCGCCGATCAGGCCGCGAGCGCCGAGATGACCCTGCCGGATCAGCTCGTGCTGGGCGCGCGCTGGCACCGCGGCCGCTGGGCCGCGCTCGCCGATCTCGAGCTCACCACCTGGGGCGTGAACGACCGCCTGGTCGTCGACTTCGTCAACGAGCAGACCCCCGACGCGACCCAGGACAACGGCTGGGGCGCCACGCTCGCCGTGCGCACCGGCGCCGAGCTCCACCCGACCACCGCGTGGACCGCGCGCGCCGGCCTCTACTTCGATCCCACGCCCGCCCCCGACGACAAGCTCGCGCCGTCCTCGCCCGACTCGTCGCGTGTCGGCGCGACCCTCGGCGCGTCCTACGCCCTCTCGGGCTCCTGGTCCGTCGACGCCTTCTACGAACGCATGTTCCTCCTCCGCCGCGAGTCTGCCTCGATGGAAGCCCTCGCCGCGAGCTACGGAGGCTCCGCCCAGATCCTCGGCCTCGGCCTCCGCTGGGGACACTCTCCGCCTTCCAACTAGCTGATCTCAAAGGCCGCGCAGGGGTAAGTGCGTAATCTTCACATTTCGAACGAGGCGCGGGCGGCCGCGCGTCGCAACGCTCGCCGCGCCCGCTGTCCTCTCCGCAGCGCGTGCTAACTGTCCAGTCGCACCGACCTCGGCGGCCTGGTCGGCCGCTCGGTCGCGATGCAGCACCTTCGCCCTGCTCGAGCGCGCCGCCGCCAGCGACGCGACCGTGCTGCTCGCCTGCGAGACCGGCACCGGCAAGAGCCAGACCGCGCGCGCGATCCACGCCGAGAGCGCGCGCAAGGACGATCCGTTCGTCATCGTCGGCCTCGGCGCGGTGCCCACGCCCCTGATCGAGACCGAGCTCTTCGGCCACGAGAAGGGCGCCTTCACCGGCGCCGATACGCGCCGACTCGGGGCCTTCGAGGGGGCCAGCGGCTGCACCACCTTCCTGGACGAGATCGGCGAGCTCACGCCCGAGCTGCAGCCCAAGCTGCTCCGCGCGATCGAGAACAAGGCCATCCGCCGGCTCGGCTCGCACGCGCAGCAGCCGGTCGACGCGCGCGTGATCGTCGCGACCAACCGCGATCTGCGTGCCGACGTGAACGTGGGTCGCTTCCGCTCCGACCTCTGCTACCGGCTCGCGGTCATCCAGATCGCGCTGCCGCCGCTGCGCCAGCGCCCCGAGGACGTGCCCGCGCTCGCCGAGCGTCTGCTGCGGCAGATGGGCGCCTGGACCGAGCGTGTCGCGGCGTTGCTCAGCGCCGAGATGCTGGCGCGGCTCGGCGCCTCGGCGTGGCCGGGAAAGGTGCGCGAGCTACGCCACTGCCTTGCTCTAAAACAATAAAATAATCGTGTGGTTAGAACGCGGAGAGTGTCCCCTGGGACGGGGAAGGTGTTTCTCGTTCGGCGAGCGGGGGCGTCAGGCCTTCGCGAGGGCGATGCCGTAGCGGCCGAGGATCTCGCCGGTGAGCGACTCGACGATGGCCACGGCCTTCAAATAGTCGGCACGGGCACGCGCCTCACGCAGCTGCGATTGCGCGAGCTCGTCCTGGCGTCGGAGGACTTCGAAGTTGGTCGTGCGGCCGACTTCCCAGCGCGCCTTCTCGAGGCTGACGTTCTGCTCGGCCAGGCGGCTCGCGGTCGCCGAGACGTCCATGCGCTTCTTCGCCGAACGCACCAAGTTCACCGCCCGCACCACCTGCGCCGCGATCTGCGCGCGCACATCCTGCTCGGTCAGCCGCA
The DNA here is from genome assembly GCA_046595695.1 of Haliangiales bacterium. GTDB lineage: Bacteria > Myxococcota_A > Polyangia > Haliangiales > SHYZ01 > JBKJOI01. The sequence goes on from JBKJOI010000992.1 coordinate 12,181, forward strand.
TCTTGCGCAGCTGACCTCGCGCGGCCTCGGCGCGACCCTTGGCGCCGTGGTTGCCGATCGACGTCTGGAACTTGACGCCCGCGGTGATCTCGAACGCGTCGAACGTCACCATGTTGGAGAACGCGTCACCGAGGGTGTTCGAGTTGCCCTGCGGACCTGCCGTGGCATTGAAGTCGAGTTGCGGCAGGAGCCCGTTCTCGGTCACCGCTACATCAATAGTTGCGGCCTTTCCCCGTGCGCGAATGGTCTTGAGCTCCGGGTTGTTCTCGAGCGCTGCGGCCAAGTTCTCGTCCAGGTCCGGCACGGCCCCGGTGGTGTCCAGGCGGTCGGTCGCGGTCAGCTCGATCTCGCCGGGGCCGATCTCCATGCCGACCAGGCGACGCAGCTCGATCGAGCGCTCAGCCAGGTTCTGCTCAGCCGTGAACAGCTCCTCCTCGCGCGACGCGATCGCCTGCTCCACCGCCAGCGAGTCGGTCTTCGCCAGCTTGCCGACCTCGATGCCCGCCTGGGTGATGCGCAGCTGCTCGCGTGCCAGCGCCACCGACTGCTTGCGGATGGCGACCTCCTGCGCCGCGTACGCCAGCTCCCAGTAGGCCTGCACGACGTCGCGCACCAGGTTGCCCGCGGCGTTTTCCCGTTCGATCTCCTGAACCTCTCGGTCGGCCCTTGCCTTGACGCGCCCGCTGTTGCGCGTCGCCTCGCCGAAACCACGCAGGACGGGCTGGAAGAAGGTCACCTGCAGCTTCGGGTTGTACTCGATGCTCTCCGAATAGCCCACGGCCGGTGGATCGAGGATCTCCCCATTCGGCCCGCGGTTCGTCTCGAAGCGGCTCGTCACGTTGAAGTAGCTGCCCGTCGCCTCTACACCAAGGATGCCGCCGTCCACGAGTGGCTTGCTCACCTTTGCGTTCAGGCTCAGGGAGTCCACAGCGGGGCTCTGGAACTGTTTGCCAGGCACCTCGTCCGTGCGCTGCGTGACCCAGGTCGCGCCCGCGTCGATCAGCCAGTCGTCGAGCCCGTAGGTCTCGGCGATTTGCGCGTCCGCGATGCCCACGTCGATCGTCTCGCTCGCCAGCGACGGGTTCTGCCGCACCGCCACGGACAGTGCGTCGCGCAGACCGATACGCCGCCCGTTACCCGTGTCGTCCGGCGCCTTGGTGCTCTCGTCGACCGCCTTGGCGGGCCGCTTCGCCGGGGCGCCCGGCTTCTTCTGCGCTTGCGCCAGGCGCGCGGGTCCCGCGCCCTGCGTCACGCTCAGCGCCGCCACCAGCGCGGCGGCTCCGATTCCTCTCGCTCTACGTTTGATCACGGTCGGCCTCCAGGTATCCCGTCACGCGCAGTCCTTGCACGAGCGGGGGCTGTCCGTCCAGTTCCAGCGTCACATCGAGGATCTGCACGTTCAGCGTCTCGTCAGGCTCGTCGGTGACGAGCTGCTTCTTGCCCATGCGCCGGCCGACGTCCACCACCTAGTCCACCCTCGCCGATCGCCATACGCGTCGGCGACAACCTACCGCAATTTGCCCGTGTCGCACGCGGAGCCTTGGATGTATCGCCCTGGCTGATCGCTGCAATCGCCCGCGCGAGGATCGCCGGATTCGCCGGGCCGGACCAGCACTTCGAGCGCCTCCGCGCCTCCCGAGAGAGCGCTGGCACGCCGGCTGCTAAGTGCACGAGCAGCCATGGGTTTCTCGCACGAAAACGTAACGAGTTCGCGCCGGGTGTCTCCCGGACGTGTCGCCGGGTGTCTCCCGGCGCCTCCCGCTGTGACCGGGTGTGTCCGGTCCGCGGACTCGCCGTCCTCCACGCGCGAAGCCGCTCCACAGGAAGGTCCGTAGGTCCATGACGCTCCCCGATGACGTCCAGAACGGTCTCGCGCAGGTGGCTCGCCTGCTCGACGATCCCGCGCTCGAGCCGAACCCCGATCGCACCGACTGGCTGGCCGCGCGCGCCGCCCTCGATCATGTGCAGACCACGCTCGAGCGCCAGGTGCTGGCGCGGCTCGGCGTCCTCGCCGGCGCCGGGGCCGGATCGGGCGCGCACGCGACCAACACCGCGGGCGCCGACGCACGGCGCGCGGTGGTCGACGCCACGGGCATCGTCGCCGCCACGCTGCACGCCGCGGGCGACACGCGCTCGGCGCGGGCGCTGTTCGAGCGCGCCGTGGCCATGGCGGGCTCGTCGCCGCAGAAGGCCGGCTTCGCCGCGGCGCTGCGCGAGCCGACCTCGTTCACGATGCTCGCGCACGCGCACTGGCTCGCCGCACGCGGCAAGCCCGACGCCGCCGCCGAGCGGCGCTGGCAGGTGCTGCAGACGACCAACGAGCCGGCGCTGCAGGCGGCCGCGCAGGAAGCGATCGGCGAGGTGAGCCGGGGCACCCGGGACCCCGCCGCGACGCCGCGCGGCTCGTCCGATGCCACGGCGCGTGCGTCGCTGGCCATGCCGCGGCACGCGCACCGCGAGCCGGGCCGTGGCCGCACCCGCACCGTGCTGGTGCGGCTGGCGGTCGCGGCGCTGATCCTGCTCGCGCTCGGCGTGGCGGGGCTGAAGAAGTACCGCAACTCGCCCGGTCAGCGCGTGAGCGCGGCCACCGATGCGGCCGAGAACCTCGTCGGTCACGACGCGAACGCCGCGGGCGACGCCTTCGCCGACGTGATCGACACCTGGTACGGCAAGGTCGACGACGACACGCTCGATCGCGCCGCTGACGGGCTGGTGCGCACCGCGCTCGCCCCCATCCGCGAGCCGTTCACCGTCGATCAGCTGGACGCCGCACGCCGCGCGGTCGCGCGCTACGAGCTCTTGCCGCCGCGCCTGCGCCAAGGCCCCGCGCAGGCGCGCCTCGCGCGCGCGCTGCTCGGCTGGGCCGATCAGCTCGGCAGCACCGGGGGCACCGCCAGCACCGAGGGTGCCGCCATCATCGCCAGCACCGCGAGCGGCGTCAGCGACCGCGCCGCGAGCGCGCGCGCCGCGCTGCGCCTGCTCGACGAGCTGGCGCGTGTCGACAGCAAGGTCGACGGCACGGCGCGGCGCATGGCGCTGCGGCGCGAGCTCGCCGCGTCCATGGCCGCCGACGAGCCGGTCGGGGCGCTGCGTCTCTACCTGGAAAACGGTGGCACCGATCGCGCCTCCCTCGACGGGGCCGCGGCGCTCCTCCCGCCGGTGCTGGCGAGCCCTTCCTTGCTCATCGACCTCGAGGATGTCCTGCGCATGTGGCTGCCGCTGGCGGAGAAGGACATCGCGCTCGCCCCGCTGGTCGAGCGCACGCGCCACGCGCTGGGGGCCGCGCAGCGGCGCCGGCACGACGCCGCTCGCCAGGCGCTGCTCGACGAGCCCGACGAGGCCAAGCTGCGCGCCGCGCTGGTCGCCGCGCCCAGCGACCAGGAGCTCACCGTCGCGCTGGCCGAGATCCTCGCCGCCCGCGGCGACACCCAGCACGCGCTCGAGCTGCTCGGCGCGTTCGGCAAGCCGGGCGCGCTGGTCGGCCGCGCGCGTGTGCTGCTCGCGCAGCTACTGCGCGACGGCGGCGATCTCGCCGGCGCCGACGCGGTGCTGTCGGGCTGGCTGGCCTGGCGGCTCGCACCCTTCCAGGACACCGCGCAGCGCTTCGTCGCGGCGGATCGCGACGCGCGCGTCCGCCTCACCGACGCGCTGCGCAGCGGCCAGCACGACCAGGAGCTCAACCCAAAGGTCGAGCACCTGAGCGAGGCCGCCCGCGATCGCTTCCTCGCGGAGTGGTTCGAGGCGAAAATCGCCGCCGACACTAGCCTCTCCGGGCTGCGCCTCGCCTGGGAGCGCCACGCCGACGTCGTGCCCGCCTCGCTCCTGCTCGGTCAGGTCAAGCTCGAGCGTGCACGGGCCGCGGCGGATCCCGCGCGCGCCACGCTGCTCGCCGACGCCGAACGCGCCTTCCTCGGCATCCAGCTGGTCGCCGAGGGCGACCCGAGCTACCACCTGGGCCTCGGCCAGGTCTACTTCCGCCTCGGTCGCCCCGCGGACGGCGAGAAGGAGTTCGGCATCGTCCGCGCCGCGGCCGATCCGGTGCAGCTCATGGAGCTGGCCGATCGCTACCGCGAGCTGGGCATGCAGGACCGCGCCCGCGTGGTCGCGACCGAGGTCGTCGACGACCAGGACGCTCCCGAGGCGCTGCGCGACTCGGCGGCGGTGCTGCTGTCGATCCTCGCCGTCGACGAGGAGGAGCAGGAGAAGTGGCTGCGCCGCGCCCACAACGAGCAGGCCGGGCTCGATCTGCTGAGCCTGGAGGGTGCGCGGCTCGAGCGCGAAGGCAAGCTGGCCGAGGCCGACGCGAAGTACGCCGCGGTGGCCGAGGCGTGGTCGAAGGACGCCCGGCGCAGCCCGATCTCGGCCAACAACGCCGCGCTGGCCATGCTCGCGCGCTTCGCCACCACCGGCGACGTCGGGCACGTCGATCGCGCGGTCGCGCTGCTCGAGGGCGGCCTGCGCCTGGAGCCGGATCAAACGCTGGTCATCGACAACCTCGCCGATCTGCTCGACTACCGCACGCGCCTGCGCGTGCTGGCGCGCCACGTCGATGTGCGCGCGCTGCGCCCGGGCGAGAGCGAGACGCGCACGCTGATCCGCGCGCTCGAGGACGGCCCGCGCGGCGACGAAGTGCGCGCGGCGCTGCGCAAGGACGTAGGGCTGCGGCGCGCGCTCGAGCTGCGGCGCCGGCAGCAGGCGCTCTCGCCGCAGGCGCCGGGCGCATACCTGCGCGAGTTCCTGCTCCTGGTCGAGCTGGGCGACGACGCGGGCATGCGCGCGGTCGTGGCGCGTGTGACCGGGCTCTCCGACTTCCACGGTGGGGAATCCGACGAGGCCAAGCGTCGCTGGCGCGCCGGCGCGCTGGACGAGACCATTGCCCGCGTCGCCCGCGCCCGCGCCGCGCGCGCGACGCGTTTCCTCGACGCCCCCGGCGAGGCATCTGCGCTCACGGTCGCGGCGGCGTGGTTGCTCCTCGGCAACGCCGAGCTCGAGCTCGCCCGCGTCGGCGGCAACTTCGACGCCGCGAGCCGGGCCATCGTGGCGTTCAGCAAGGCCGTCGAGATCGCACCCGACCTGGGCTCGCGCGACGATCTCGGCTGGGCGCAGCTCCATGCGGGCATCCTGGCCACGGTCACGGTCGACGAGTCGATCCAGGCGCTGTGGAAGGATGCCGCGCGTCGCTACCCGCTCTGGATGGCGGCGTGGACGGTCGCGACCTCGGAGCACGGGCGGCTGTTCGTGTCGACGCTGCGGCTGCGCCCGGAGGCCAGGCAGGCGGCGGCGTCGTTCCGCTTCGCCGATCCCGGCGTGGCCGACTACGCGGTCGCGTGGCTGCTCGGCGCCGTGTGGAACGACGACAAGCTCGCCGTGGTCTTCGACCGCGAGTCGACGCGCCTGCGCTACGAGCTGACCGTGCGCCTGTTCCCCGACGACGAGGACAAGGCGGCGGAGGCGCGCTTCTTCGCGGCGCGCGGCCAGGGCACCGGTGCGCCCGCGGCGGCGACACCGGCGGCCACCTCGCCACTCAGGTAGCGGCCAGCGAAACGCGCGAGGCGCTGCGCATGGCCGGTTGCCCCCGTGCGTTGACTTCGTGTTAACGTCCGCGCCACGCCGATGGCCCAGGTCACCCTCAGGACGTACACCTTCATCGATCAGCTGCAGCCGCAGCTCGCCAGCTTCATCGGCAAGACGGCGCGCGGCTTCCTGCCGGTGCCGGGGCAGGCGTCGCTGTTCATCGAGATCGCGCCGGGCATCGCGATCAACCGCGTGACCGACGTGGCGCTCAAGGC
>JBKJOI010000027.1:0-3630 GCA_046595695.1 Haliangiales bacterium
GCAGGCAGGAGCGCCGCGCGCACGCGGTTACGCAGGAAGTCGGGCGAGGCGTTCGACTCGTCCTCCGAGGGGGACAGATCCCGGGCCACCAGGTACGCGAGCACCTCGGCGCGCGCGAGCTCGAGCATGGGGCGCAGCACGCGGCCACGCTGCTCGGGGATGCCCGCGAGCCCGAGGGGGCCGGCGCCGCGCAGAAGGCGCAGGAGCACGGTCTCGGCCTGATCCGACGCGGTGTGACCGACCAGGATCCACGCCGCCCCGTGGGCTTCGGCGACCTCGGCGAGCGCGGCGTAGCGGGCGGCGCGCGCGGCCTCCTCGGGTCCGCCGCCGCGGCCGCGGTCGACGATCACGCGGCGGACCTCGGCGCCGGCGTCGTGCGCCGTGGCGAACGCGCGCACCCGCGCGGCCTCGTCGCGGGCGTCGGCACGCAGGCCGTGATCGACGTAGCAGAGCGTCACCGCGCCCAGGCCGAGCGGCCGCCGCAGCGCCAGCACACCGTCGGCGAGCGCGAGCGAGTCCGGGCCGTGCGAGCACGCGATCACGATCGCGTCACCGGCGCGCACGCCGTGCGCGCGCAGCGAGGCGCGGATCGTCTGCCGGACCCGGGCGACCTCGGGAGAATGTGAGCGCGCTGTCAATTTTTTGGAGCCGTCTGAGGACCAGGATAGGATCACCCCTGAGGTCGGTATGGACAAGGGCGAGCGACTCACACAGTTCCTGCAGTGGATGGAGACACGCGGCAGCGTCTCCATGAGCGCCACGGAGCTGCGCGGCGTCGCCGAGGCGCTGCTCGACGAGTCGGGCGGCGGCCGCGTCACCGAGTCGCATATCCTCGCGGTCGGCGATCGCTTCGCGCGCACCGGCGGCGATTCGGCGACCACCATGGTCACCGAGGGCGGCGAGCTGTTCCTGCGCTTCGAGGAGGCGCAGCGCCTGGCGGGCACGCCGTCCGCCGCGCCGCGCGGGCCCATGGGCACGCTGCCGCCGCGGCGGACGAACCTGGGCACGACCACGGGCTCGTCCGCGGCGCTCGCGTCCGCGCCGCTCGACGTCGCCGGACCGCTGCGCCCGCCCGAGCGGCTCGTCACCGGCAGCGACGCGCTGCCGCCGTCGCCGGTCACGTTCGTGCGCACGTCCCAGCAGGTCACGCAGCCGATCGAGCCGCTGCCACCGCTCGCGCCTCCGCTGCCACTGCCACTGCCCTCGCCGCGCGAGACCCAGCCGCTCGCGTCGGGGGTTCGCCAGAGTCAGCCGCTCGCCCCCGGGCTGCGCGACAGCCAGCGCCTGCCCGCCGCCCCGGGCCCGCGCGAGAGTCAGCGCCTCGCCGCCCTGCCCGGGCCGCGCGAGAGTCAGCGCCTCATCGTCGGCCCCGCCAACGCGTTCCGCTGTCCGCGCTGCGCCGTCATGGTCGTCCCCGGTCCCGACGAGCGCTGCCCACGCTGCGGCGCGCCCGCGCCACACCTGGTCGACATGCCGAGCGCCTCGGCGCCGGTGCCGGAGCCCCACGCGAGCTCGCAGCAGGCGTCCCGGCCGTTCAACTGGCCGGCGCTGCTGGCGGTCGTGCTCGCGGGCACCATCGGCAGCGTGGCCGGCATCAAGTGGTCGCGCACCGCCTGCGATCAGAACCGCGGCGCCTCGGTGGCGGGCGAGGCCAGCGTGGGCCGGCTGGGCGTGAAGGTCTACTTCCCGTCGGGCTGGCGCAAGCACAAGGGCGTCGATCAGGTGCAGCCGCTCATGCCTGGGGTCACCGCCAAGATGCTCGGCTACTACCGCGGCGGGACCTCGGAGAACCCTGAAGTCGGCATGATGCTGATGACCACCGGCGACCTGCCGCTCGCCGAGGATCAATCGATCATCGGCGACGCCGAGTTCAAGGAGCTGCTCGACAACGCCGCCGACGGCATGAGCAAGAGCGGAAAGTTCGAGCTCGCGCCCTGCGAGGTGATCCAGCTCGGCCTGCGCCGCACCGGCCGCTGCACCGGCGAGGGCACCTCCGACGGCCAGACGCGCCGCGTCGCGCTGTACGCCTGGACCATGGATCGACGCCTCGGGATCGCCATGTTCTTCGCGCGTGGCGGGCTGCCCGATCTGGTCACCGAGGCTGACGACATCGTGGGCGGCATCGAGTCGCTGGCACCGGCGGTGGCGCAGCCCGAGCCGTCGGTGTTCGCCGAGCCCGACGCCGCGCCGGCGCCGTAGCCAGGTCACGCCGCGCACGCCGCGCTCACACCCGCCGCGCGCGCGATCCCCCTTGCCCGCGCCCACGGGGATGTTAATTTGCGCGCCCCATGACCGACACGCCCCAAGATGGCCGGGTGATTCCGCTTTTCGGCGACGCGCCGGCGGGCTCACCGCTCGCGGATCTCGCTAGGCGGCCGCGCGGCGGCGAGCGGCTCGCGGCGATCCTCGCGCAGAAGGATCCCGGCATGGTGGTGCGCGCCCTGCCCGTCCAGGACCTGTACTACTTGATCCACGAGGTCGGCTTCCCCGACGCGCAAGAGGTCATCGAGCTGGCCACCTCCGAGCAGATCCAGGGCATGGTCGACCTCGATGCCTGGGAGGGCGACCGCGTCGACACCGCGCTGCTGCGGCCGTGGCTCACCGCGCTGGTCGAGGCCGGCTTCGAGAAGCTGACCGAGGTCTGGCGCGACCTCGATCCCGAGCTGACCGCGCTGCTCATCCAGCGCTGGACGCGCATCTACAACATCGTCGAAGAGGAGCTGCCCGAGGACGAGGAGCCGCCCTTCTTCCCGACGCCCGACCGCTTCTTCATGGTGAAGATCACCGCCGAGGACGCCGAGGACGTGCGCCTGCTCGAGCGCATCCTCGACTGGCTCTACCGCGGCGACGCCGAGCAGGCGCGCCACACGCTGCGCTCCGCCATGTCCGAGCCGCCCGCGCACCTCGAGGAGATGAGCTACCGCTGGCGCTCGGGCCGCCTGGCCGACCTGGGCTACGCGTCGTACGAAGAGGCGCTCGAGGTCTACCGCCCCATCGACCCGAAACAGGTGAAGGCTGACGAGAGCACGCGCGAGACCCCGGCCGAGAGCCAGCGCCTGCCCGCGCCCCTGGCCGCGCCCGCGGTCGGCACCGCCTTCCTGGCGAAGGTGCTCGCGCGCGTCACCGACCCGGTCGAGGCCGCGCGCCTCGAGACCGCGCTGGTCTGGGTGCTGAACCGCGTGCTCACCGCCGACCGCGTGCCGCCCGGCGACACCACCGCCGCGGTCACCGGCGCGGCGCGTGCCGCCTCGACGATCGCGCTCGGTTTGGAGACGCTCGCGCGCGGCGACGTCGATCGTGGCGTGATCGCCATCGCGCACGTGTCGCTGACGCGCCTGCACCGGCTCGGCCACACCGTCGGGCTGCAGCTCGGCCGCCTGCTCGCCGCGCTGGGCACGCGCGCCGAGCGGCTCGACGAGCCCTACGCCAGCATCGCGACCGCGGTGCGCGGTGCGCGCCCGCAGTACACGCGCCTGCTCGACGATCGGCCCGAGCCCGGCAACCGCCCGCTCGCCACCGTCGAGGACATGCGCCGCGGCACGCTCGCGCTCACGCGCGTGGCCGCGCAGACCGTGCTCGTCCACGACGTGCTGGCCGCCGATCCCGCCAAGCTGGGCGACGCGGTGACCC
>JBKJOI010000076.1:0-4633 GCA_046595695.1 Haliangiales bacterium
TGCCCGTGCTGGCGCTCCCGCGCGCCTCGGAGTACGCGCTCTCGCAGGCCTGGCGCATCCTCGAGCCCACGCTCGGCGAGGTGCCCGGCCAGGAGCGCATCTTCCTCACCTTCCCGATGAGCAAGGACCCGGCGAAGCTGCGGCCGGCCTGGGAGGCCGCGTTCGCCGCCGTCGGCGCGCGCCTGCAGGGCGGCCAGTCGGTCGCCTTCATCAGCGAGGGCGACCCGTCCTTGTACAGCTCGTTCCTGTACCTGGCCGAGGCGGCGCGCGAGCGCTGGCCCGAGGTGCGCGTCGAGGTCGTGCCCGGCGTGACCTCGGTGACCGCGGTGCCCGCGGCAGCCGGCATTGCGCTCGCCGACGGCCGCGAGCGCCTGGCCATCCTGCCCGCCACCTACGGCGTCGACGATCTACGCGGCGTGCTGCGCAGCTTCGACACCATCGTGCTCATGAAGATCGGCGGCAACCTGGGCCGCGTCGTCTCAGCGCTCGAGCACGAGGGGCTGATCGAGCGCGCCGTGCTGGTGTCGCGCGCGACCATGCCCGAGCAGCGCATCGTGCGCGACCTGCGCGAGGCGCGCGAGCACCACTGCGACTGTTTCACCATGGTCGTGGTCACCCGGCGCGAGCGCCACGGCGCGCTCGCCGGCAAGAACCTCGACGTCCTGCTCGAGTCGGTCTCGGCGGAGGCGATGTCATGAGCTTTGCCGTCTACGCGATCACCAAGCACGGCCTGAAGATCGCCGTGCGCCTGGCCGCCGAGCTGCCCGAGAGCACGCTCTACGTCTCGGAGAAGCTGCACGCCCAGGCCCCCGAGGGCGCGCGCAAGATGCCGCTGCCGATGGGCCCGACGCTCGAGGCCAGCTTCACCGCCTTCGACGCCCATGTGTTCGTGATCAGCATCGGCGCGGTGGTGCGCATGATCGCGCCGCTCCTGCGCAACAAGAAGGTCGACCCGGCGGTGATCTGCGTCGACGAGCTGGGCCGCTTCGCCATCCCGGTGCTGTCCGGCCACGTCGGCCGCGGCAACGCCTTCGGCGAGCGCGTCGCGGCGATCCTGGGCGCGCAGTCGGTGATCACCACCGCCTCCGACACCCTGGGCACGCTCACCGTCGACATCCTGGGCCGCGACCTGGGCTGGACGCTCGACGATCCCGATCGCAACGTGACGCGCGGCTGCGCGGCGGTGGTCAACGAGGCCAAGGTGCTGTTCGTCCAGGAGGCCGGCGAGCCGAGCTTCTGGCCGGCGGAGAAGCCGCTGCCGGCGAGCGTGAGCTACGCGACCTCGCTCGACGGCGTCGATCCGTCGGCGTGGGAGATCCTGCTCGTGGCCAGCGATCGCGAGCTGCGCGAGAGCCACGCCGCGTGCTGGGCCAACGCCGTGATCTACCGGCCGAGGAGCCTGGTGCTCGGGCTCGGCTGCGACCGCGGCACGCCGCCCGAGCTGGTCGAGCGCGGCGTGCACGCGCTGCTCGCGCGCCACGGGCTGTCGCCGCGCTCGGTCAAGGCGATCGCGACCATCGACAAGAAGGCCGACGAGGAGGCCTTCCTGCTGCTGTCCGCGCGCCACGGCTGGCCGATGGTCACCTACGCCGCCTCCGCGCTCGACGCCACGCCCGGCATCGAGACGCCGTCCGAGACGGTGCTCCGGCACGTCGGCACGCGCGGCGTCTCGGAGCCGGCAGCGCTGCTCGCGGCCGGCGCGACCCGACTGCTGGTGCCCAAGCAGACCTACACCGAGGACGGCGCCGGGCGCTCCATGACGCTGGCGGTGGCGCGCGTGCCGTTCGCGCCGCGCGCCGTGCCCGTGCAGGCGCCCGTGCCCGTGCAGGCGCCCGCGTCGGCGGAGACGTCGTCGTGAGCGGCCAGCTGTCGATCGTCGGCATCGGCCCCGGCTCGGCGGATCACCTGACGCCGGCCGCGCTCGACGCCATCCGCCAGGCCGAGGTCGTCGTCGGCTACGTCACGTACATCAAGCTGGTGCGACCGCTGCTCGAGGGCAAGCAGGTCATCAAGACCGGCATGACCGAGGAGATCGGACGCGCGCGCGCGTCGATCGAGGCCGCGCGCGACGGCGCGAAGGTCGCGATCATCTCGTCGGGCGACGCGGGCGTCTACGGCATGGCCAGCCTGGTCTTCCAGGTGCTCGCCGAGCTGGGCTGGAAGCGCGGCGAGTCGCCCGCGCTGCGCATCATCCCCGGCACCACCGCGCTCAGCTCGTGCGCGTCGCTCTTGGGCGCGCCGCTCGGCCACGACTTCTGCGCCATCTCGCTCTCCGATCTGCTCACGCCCTGGCAGGTGATCGAGAAGCGGCTGGACGCCGCGGCGTCGGCCGACTTCGTGATCGGGCTCTACAATCCGGCCAGCGGCCGGCGCACCCGGCAGATCGTGGAGGCCCACGACATCGTCGCGCGCTACCGCCTGGGCACGACGCCGGTGGGCCTGGTGAAGAGCGCGTACCGCACGCTCGAACAGGTCGTGCTGACCGACCTGGATCACTTCCTCGAGTACGAGATCGGCATGCTCACGACGGTGATCATCGGCTCGTCGAACACCTTCGTGTACGAGGGCCACATGGTCACGCCGCGCGGCTACACCAACAAGTACACCTGGGACGGCGAGGCGCGGCCCGGCCAGCGGCCCGGACGCACGCTCGTGGTCGCCGGCGGCGCGGCGCCGGCCGCGGGCATGTCGTCGCCTGTACCCGCACCGTCATCCGTGCCGACGTCCCCGCCGCCCGCCGACGCGGTCGTCGCCCCGGAGCTCGAGTGATGGCGCGCGTGGGTCGCCTGGCCGGCGCGCTGCTCGCCGAGAGCGGCGGGCAGTACTTCCTGATCGGCAACACCAAGGAGCCGTGTGACTTCGTCGCGGCCGGCTTCGAGCCGCCGGGGGAGCCGGTCGACGCCCTGGTGCGGCCCTGGGTGCGGCTCGGCGCGACGCGCGAGATCGCGCTGCGCGCGCCCGTGCTCGCCGTCGAGCTCGAGGGCGAGGCGCTGGCGGCGCGGCTGGCCGAGAGCTTCCTGATCGAACGCAACGGCTCGGTGTCCGAGCGGCTCTGGCAGATCGTCAGCGCCGCCGGTGAAGACGCGCGCTGGCTCGGCGTCGTGCCTCCGTCGATCTGGCGGATCGTGCGCGATGCGGTCCTGAAATGCAGCTGAGGTGACGTGATGCGGGTCTATTTCATTGGTGCTGGCCCGGGCGATCCGGGGCTTCTCACGGTGCGCGGCGCCGAGCTCATCGCCGCCTGCCCGGTCGTGCTCTACACCGGCTCGCTGGTGCCCAAGGCGATCCTGGCGCGCGCCCTGCCCGACGCCAAGGTGCTCGACTCGGCGCGCATGACGCTCGAGGAGATCATCGAGGTGATCGTGGCGGCGCGCGATGCCGATCACGACGTCGCGCGGGTGCACACCGGCGATCCGCTCATCTTCGGCTCGACCGCCGAGCAGATGCGCCGGCTGACCGCGCTGGGCATCGCCTACGACATCATCCCGGGCGTCTCGTCGTTCACCGCAGCGGCCGCGGCGCTCGGTCGCGAGCTGACGCTGCCCGAGCTGTCGCAGACGGTGATCCTGACCCGCGCCGAAGGCCGCACGCCCATGCCCGACGGCGAGAAGCTCGCCGACCTGGCGCGCCACGGCGCCACCATGGCGCTGTTCCTCAGCATCACCCTGCTCAAGGAGGTCGCCGAGCAGCTGATTCCCGCTTATGGCGCCGACTGCCCGGTGGCGGTGGTGCACAAGGCGAGTTGCCCGGATCAGCAGATCGTGACCGGCACCCTCGCCGACATCCGCGACAAGGTGAAGGCGGCCGGCATCAAGACGCAGTCGATGATCCTGGTCGGCCGCACGCTGACCGCGCACGACTTCGCCGACTCGCGCCTGTACGCCGCCGACTTCAGCCACCGCTACCGCAAGGCGCGCAAGCCGGGCGCGGCGCCAGCTCCGGATGGAGACGTCTCGTGAGCTCGGCGCCGGGACGCGTCTACCTGGTCGGCGCCGGGCCGGGCGACCCGAAGCTGCTCACGCTGCGTGCGCTCGAGCTCTTGCGCAGCGGCGCGGTGATCGCCTACGACGAGCTGGTGCCCCCGGCGATCCTCGCGCTGGCCGCGCCCGGCGCCGAGCGCGTCGCGGTCGGGCGCCGCCACGGCGACGGACCGACCGGCTACCGGCTGCACCCGGCGGTGCTCGAGCGCGCGCTCGCCGGCCAGGACGTGGTGCGGCTCAAGGCCGGCGACCCGATGATCTTCGGACGCGGTGGCGAGGAGGCCGAGGACCTGGCCGAGGCGGGCATCGCCTGCGAAATCGTGCCGGGGGTGACCGCGGCGCTCGCCGCCGCCGCGTGCGCCGGGTTCCCGCTCACGCACCGCGCGTGCGCCTCCGACGTGACCTTCGCGACCGGCCACGGCGTCGACGGCTCGCACGACGACCACAGCAGCTGGCCGGCGCTGGCGGCGTCGCGCGGCACGCTGGTGCTGTACATGGCCGCGCACAAGCTGCGCGCGTGCCTGGCGCGGCTCGCGGCGGGCGGCCGCGCCGAGACCACGCCCGCGGCGTACGTCGAGGCGGCGTCGACGCCCGAGCAGCGCGTGATCGTGGGCACGATCACGGATCTGGCCGGGCGCGTGGCCGAGCAGGTC
>JBKJOI010000101.1:0-7409 GCA_046595695.1 Haliangiales bacterium
CGCCAGCCCGGTCAGCGGCGCCGGCCGCGGGCCGCCCGGACGCGTGCGGGTGGTCGCGGTCGCGTGGCCATCGTCGGCGCGTGCTGCTGCTGCTGCCGGTGCCGGTGCCGGTGCCGGTGCCACGCCAGGCGCGAGCAGCGCGAGGTGCTCGACCGCCACACCGGCCACGCACGCCTCGAGCGCAGCCTGGAACTCGGCGGCGCTCTGGAAGCGCTCGGCCACCGGCTTGGCCAGGGCCTTCAAGATCACGCGGTCCATGACCTCGGGCACCCCGGGCACGACCACGCGCGCCGAAGGCGGCGGCTCGTTCAGGTGCTTCGACATGATCTCGAAGTGGGTGTCGCCCTGGAACGGCGTGTCGCCGGTGAGGCCCTCGAACAGCGCGACGCCGAGCGAATAGATGTCGCTACGGTGGTCGACCGACTGGCCGCGCACCTGCTCGGGCGACATGTAGCGCACCGTGCCCATGGTCTGGCCGGTGGCGGTGAGCCGCGTCGACTCGGTCATCTTGGCGATGCCGAAGTCCATGACCGTCGCGGTGCCGTCAGGACGCACCAGCAGGTTGGACGGTTTGATGTCGCGATGCACGACGCCGCGCCCGTGGGCGTACTCGAGCGCTTTGCAGACCTCGACGCCGACGCGCGCGACGATGGACCACGGCACCGCGCCGCGCGTCATGGTCATGCGCTCGAAGGTCTGGCCCTCGACGAGCTCCATGGCCAGCACGAAGCGGCCGGCCTCCTCGCCGAAGTTGTAGAGGCGCACGATGTTCGGGTGCTCGAGCCGCGCCAGCGCCTTGGCCTCCTCGAGGAAGCGGGTCTTGAGCGACGCGTGCACCGCCAGCTCGGGCGGCAGGATCTTGAGCGCCACCTTCTGGTCGGTCATCTTGTGGCGCGCGCGGTAGACCACGCTCATGCCGCCGCGACCGAGCACGTCGGTGATCTCGTAGACCGAGAGCACGGTCTCGCCGATGAGGGCGCGCGCGCCGCCGTCGTCGAGCTCGGTGCCGCAGCGGGCGCAGATGACCTCGGGATCGTCGTTGTCGTGGCCGCAGCGGCTGCAGGCGATCACGCGGCCCCCACGTCCCAGCCGGGGATGCCGCGCACGAACAGCCGCACCTCTTCGCCGATCTCGCGCGGGTACTCGATGGGCGTGTAGTGCGAGCCGCCCTCGAGCACGAGCAGGCGCGAGCCCGCGATCGATCGGTTCATCTTGCGCGCCGTGAACACCGGCGTCATGAGGTCCTTGTCGCCGGTCATGATGAGCACCGGGATGTCGATCGCGGGCAGCACGTCGCGCGCGTCGTGCCGGCCGAGCTCGCGCAGCTGATCCGAGTAGAGCCCGAAGTCGAGCGTCTGGAAGTCACCGGCGACGTCGCGCAGGGCGTCGACGTCGACGGTCGCGCTGGCCAGGCCCGCCTTGATCATGAGCGGCACGAGCCCTTCCCAGGCGACCGCACGGTGCGTGAGCTTGCCGACGATGGCCGCCTGCGCCTTCATGGCCGTGAGCAGGTGCGGGATCACGTAGCGCACCATGCGCGAGGCCAGGGCGGTACGGAACGGTGTGCCGTAGGTGCCGTTCACGACCACGATGGCGCGCATGAGCCTGCGGTGGTGGCGGAAGAGCTCGAAGTTCACCTGCACGCCCATCGACCAACCGATGAAGACGGCCTCGCGCACGTGCTCGTGCTCGAGCAGCGCGGCGAGATCCCGGCAGTGGCAAGGGATGCTGAGCGTGGCGAGATCCCGGGGCCGCTCCGACCCGTAGAGCCCGCGGTAGTCCCAGCAGAGGATGCGGTAGCGCTGGCCCAGCGCGGCGTAGATGTGGCGGAAGGCCTCGAATGTGCCGCCCAGGCCGTTCGCGAGCACCACCGCCGGTGCGTCCTCGGGGCCGCGGAGCTGGTACGCGATCCGCGTGCCGTCTTCGGACGTGAAGGTCTTGTGGACGAGGCCGGGGACCATGCCGGCGGCCATTTTATGACGCGGGCGGCGCGAGACCTAGAAATAGAGGATGAGATTGACGCGCGCCTCGGCGGCGTCTTCTTCCTCGGGTTCCCCGGGAACCAGTGCCGCGGGGCCGGTCAGGCGCGCCGTGCCGCTTTCCTCGCGCTCCTCGAGCTGGCGGGCCTGCAGGCGAACGTCGCCCGAGATCGTCCAGTGGCGCGTGAGCTCGAGCTCGAGGCCGACGCCGGCCTCGACGTACGCCTGGTGCGGGAGCGTGTCGGGATCGACGTGGTCCTGGTTCTCGTCGCCGAACGGCTGGATGACGTTCAGGCCGACGCCGAGCACCAGGTACGGCGTGAGCCCGCCCGGACGACCGAGATCGATGAGCGCGGCAGCGCCGATGCGCGAGTCGACGCGCGGGTTGTCGTGGAAGCGGTCCTGCGAGATCTGGAGCTCGAGCTGCCAGCGCGGCGCGAGCCGCAGGCGACCGATGAGACCGCCGCCCTCGCCTTCCAGCGCACCGTCGTTGATGTCGATGGCGGACGCGACCAGGCCGATGCCGAACATCGGACGGCGCGGCGGCGGCGCGGGCATGGCCACGGCCTGCGGAGGAGGCGGCGCGTAGTACTCGGGGTACGCCGGATACGCGGGCTGCGGGCCGCATTCACACGCGACCAGGGGCGGAGGCGGAGGCGGTTGGGGTGAGCCGACCACGACCGACACGCCACCCGAGACGCGCCAGTGGCCGCCGGCGGAGACTCGGACGCCGCGCGCCTCGGCGAGCGAGGGGGTCAAGGTGGCGGCCACGGCGGCAGCAGCGAGCAAGGTCTTGGTTAGTGCAGGCGTCATGTTCTCCTCCGCAGCTGGGCCATTGCACGGGCGAGGCCACCCGGGTCGTGCAAATTCTGGGCATGAACTTCATGCCTTTTCGAATACTTGGCGTGAGCAGCCGTACGGGCTGATAACGCCCGTTCACGTCGCCGGGACGGCACATTCGCTGCGTCGGAGGCGGCGTCGACGAACTGGGTGACGGCTGACCGACACCCGTTCTGTCAGGCGTTCGGCACGTGCAGGCCGCGAGATTGACATGTATTTTTCCGCCAAGTAGAGTTCCGACCTCGTGGAGGAACGCAACGTGAGCGAACCAAAGAAGCCGGGCGCCCGAGACATCAGCGATCTGAAGGCCCGACTCGGTCTCAAGAAGGGCGCCGAGGGCGGCCCCCGTCAGACGTCGGCCATGTCTGCGCCCAATGCCGCCAAGATCGGCGGCTCGTTCGTGCCGCCCCCCCCGGGCGTGGCCCCCCCCCAGCAGGCGTTGCCGCCTCAGCCCGTCATGCCCGACGCGTCGGTCGACCCGTTCGGCGCCATGAATGCGATGGCGGGGGCCGCCCGATCGGCGCCTGCGCAGCAGGACTTCGTCATCGTGAACGACGGCCGACCCGTCGAGCAGGTGGCGAGCAGCGGCGGTGGCTTCCGCTTGGTGGAGATCGCGCTCATCGTGCTGGTGCCGCTATTCGTCGGCTACGTGTTCGGCGGCATCAACAACACCAACGGTGAGATCGCGAACGCGATCGACGACGCGAAGCTCCTCTATACGGACTTCTCGGTTGTCGGCAAGCAGCTGCAGGAGATCGAGGCCGCCCTCGATCTCGCCAAGGACCGCGGCAAGGGCCAGCTCGCGGCGCATGACAAGGAGCTGACCGCCGCGCTCGAGGCCATGAAGCTGCAGGCGCCCGACACCACCGTGCTCTTCAACGCCAACATGCAGCACTTCAGCAAAGGCGTCGCGGTGAAGGTGTTCATGTTCTACACCGGCGTCGAGTCGCTGTACGCCAAGATCGCGACGCACAAGCGCTTCGCCAAGGGCGACGAGCGCAAGCAGATCCCCAAGAAGCAGGGCCAGTACGCGGTGGTGCTCCGCGTGCCCACTGCAGAGGGCGCCATGCCCTACGTCGAGATGGTCGAGGTCGGCGCGCCGATCTGCAAGGGCGACACGAAGATCAACGACAACGGGTGCCCCGCCGAGCAACCGCCCGACAAGTTCCAGGTGCGCAACGATCCGGGCGCCACGTGGCAGATCCTCGGCTTCGCCAACACCGGCGCGGGTGTCGCGGCCGACGCGATCCTCCAGATCGGCGAGAGCAACGTGAAGACCGCCTTCATGGTCGGCGCGCAGGAGTTCGTCGACACGATCGGGTACATGCAGCGGATCCGCGACATCGACGCGCAGGTGCGCGAGCTGTCGCAGCTGCGCTCCGAGGTCCAGAACGCGCTGACGCTCGAGAACCAGAAGTCGAAGCCGTTCGCGCTCTAGGCTCCCGCCCCTCTCCTCCCCCCTGCTCCTGCGCTCCCTCGTGCAGCCCCGTTGGCGGCTAGCAGCGTTCCGGGCGTACCTTGCATGCCGCCCCAGGCCACGGTGGCGCTCCTGGGCCGTCCTGGGCCACGTGCCGGGGGCCGGTCAGGGCCTGCCAGGCGCCATACCCCCAACTACCCGACGTTCAAGAGAAACCGCGCTCGCCAATGACGCATCAGATGCGGTAGGTATGTTGTTGGCCTTGGACATGCGCGAAACGGTGGAGTCGGTGCTGGCGCGCCTGCGGCAGAACCTCACGGTCGACGGATGCGACGTGCAGCTCGTCAACGTGACTGACGAAGGTGTGGTGACCCTGCGGTTCGTGGGCGGAGCGTCCTGCTGCCCTATGTCGCAGCTGGCCCTGGCGATGGGCCTGGAGAGCGCGCTCAAGCGCGAAGTGGCCGGCGTGGCGCGAGTCGAGCTGGCCCCGGCGGAAACGCCGCCCTGCACGAACGGCACCCGGCGGTAGGGCTTCCGGGCGGTCGGCTCGGCTGGTTGGCGGGGATGACGTGGGGTCTTACCGGCGCGCTTCGAGCGCTAACTGGCGCGCGCCGTGCGCGTGACGCTGCGGAGCTCGCGCGCCGCTCGGTCCGCTGCGCGTCCCGGCTCGGGCTGCGCCCGAGCGCTTATTTTTTGCCGCCGCCCGTGATCTTGTCGACCGCGTCGGCGTTGTCCTCGGGCGGCTTGTTGGGCGTGGTCTTGGTCGGGTCCTCGGCCACCGCGTCGGCGATGGCGTTGTCCTTGTTGCCCTTGGGGTTCCGCTCGGCGCGGCGTGGCGCGATCCACTTCTCGACCGAGTCGTCGCTGATGGCGATGCAGAAGCTCGAGTAGAAGCTGGTCAGGTCGATGGCGCGCAGGTAGGCGCCGCCACCCTTCCAGTGGATATAGTCGAACTGCTCGACGCCGGTGCGCGTGGTGCGCATCTGGATGGCGCCGGCGCCGTAGCGCTTCTCCATGACCGCCTGGAAGTCGGCGAAGGTCTTGTCCTCGAACGTCGAGGCATTGAACTGGATGAACATCTTCCAGAGCTTGCCGTCGATGAAGAAGTAGAAGCGACGCTGGTCCTTGCCGCTCGCGTCGGTCTCCCACATCCAGAACATGGACTCGTCGTTCTTGTGGTCGAACTCGCGATCGATGATCGACACGTCCCAGGGCGTCTCCTTGCCCTTGAACTCGAGGTAGCTGGCCTTGATCTTCTTGCGCTCGGCGACCGCGGCCTTGCGCAGCTTGTTCTGCTCGAAGACGTCGTTGGTGGTCTTGAGCTTCTCGGCGTAGCGCTCGTCGATCTGCTTGCCGATGACGGCGACGACCTCGTCCGGGGTCATGCCCCACTTGAACTGGCCCATCAGCTCGGTCACGGCCTTGGCGTCGGCCTTGGGGGCTTCCTTTTTCGGCTTCGCCTTCGCGGCAGCGGCCGGCTTCTTGCCCTTTTTGTTGGCCTTGGCGAGTGCATCGCCGCCAGCCAGCGCCAGTGCCAGGGCCAGGAGGCCCGTGGTCACGATGGTCCCTTTTCGCATTCGACGGTCCTCCGGTAGGTCCGGGGGGGAGTATAGCCTCCCACCCTCGGGTGTCTACGCTGGGACGTGCCCGTGCGGATGCCTATTCAGGGACCAGTGAGCATGCCGCATAGCGTCATGGCCCGACGGCGGTGGGCTCGGCGGCCGCCGAGGCGCTGATGGACGCTCCGGTCAGCGAATCGGGGGTGACCGAGATGTCGAGCTCGGAGCCGCTGATGGAGCCGTGACAGCCGCCGCAGACGTGATCGAAGAGCTTCTCGGGCACGCCCATGGAGATGTTCTCGCCGGGGCCGTACTGGTGCTCCTCGGTCATGGTGAACACCGGGCTAGCCCCGTCGCGGAGCTGGATGTAAACCGGCCGTCCCGCGGGCACCCGCACCCGCGCCGAGCCGTCCGAGCGCAGCGGCGCCGTGCCGATGGTGGCGCCGCTGGCGTCCAGGAAGGCGATGGTGTCAGCGCCCCGGTACTGGGCCACCGGGCGGCTGCGGCGCAGGTTGGCGTCGAGCAGCGTGGCCAGCAGGGGCGCGTCGGGGAAGTGCACGATCGCGTGCGCCGGGTCGTCGGCCTGGAAGCCGCCGAAGACCAGCTGGCGCCGGTTCACGTACAGCTTGCGGGCCGGGTACTTGAGCGCCAGGACAGCGTCCACCTGCGCGCCCGGGCCACCGATGAGCAAGGTGCGCGCGCCGGTGCGTGGGTCGATCGCCACGAGGTCGAAGGCGAGCGACGGCGCGCTGCCCAGGTCGAGGTTGCCCGCGGCGTACGAGACCATGACGCGGCCATCGAGCAGCGGGTACGGCGAGCGGTAGGCCCCGGCGCTGGCCGTGCCCACGCGGCCGGTCGCGGCAGGATCCGGGAGGCGCAAGGACTCGAGGTACGAGCCGCCCGAGCGGTCGGCCTCGAAGGGCCCGACCGAGCGGTTGAAGATCGCGAGCGTGCCGGCGCCGCCGCGCGCGCCGGGATCCGAGAGCACCATCAGGAAGTCGCCGTCGAACGCCTCGCGGATGTCGGTGGCCTGCGCGTAGTCGAACGACGGCCGCTGCTCGGGCGCCTGCGGATCGGGATCGCCGAAGGTGCCGAACTTCGAGACCGCGCGCTGCGCGAGCAGCGGGTGGTAGTCGGTGAGGTCCCAGTTGAGGCGACGGCCGGCGAGCTGGTAGAAGCCCTCGGCCGCGTTCGGGTCGCCCTTCTCGGTGGTCATGGTGATGCGGCCCTCGCGCATGAAGCCGGGCGCGAGCTCGCTGTTGGAGAGGAAGGTGATGCGCTCGGCGCCACTGCCGTTCGGCAGCATGCGGTAGAGGTCGCTCTGCGGATGGCCGGACTTGGACGTGCCTCCCGCCGCCGTCGACGCGTACACGATGGCGCTGCCGTCGGGCGCCCACGCCGGGTCGAAGTCGTGCACGCCGGCCGCCGGGGCGGTGAGCCGCACGCACGACGAGCCGTTCAGGTTCACGCCGTAGACGCCCAGCGTGTCGCTCGCCGAGGTGCGCATCGCGAACACGATGCGCGTGCCGTCGTTGGCGACGTCGGGTGCGCGCACGTCGACCGCGCCGCGATCCGCGACAGCCGCGCCGCAGCCGTCGAGCAGCGAGCGCCGCC
>JBKJOI010000124.1:0-2712 GCA_046595695.1 Haliangiales bacterium
CCAGGCGGAAGTCGCCCAGGTCGGTCATCGAGCGCAGGTCCCGGTGGGTCGCCGCGATCACGCGCACGTCGATCGGGTGCTCGCCCGTGCCGCCCAGGCGGTTCACCCGCCGAGTCTCGAGCACGCGCAGGAGCTTCGGCTGCTGTCGGAGCGGCAGCTCGCCGATCTCGTCGAGGAAGAGCGTGCCGCCGTCGGCCTGCTCGAAGACGCCCAGGCGGCGCGCGGCGGCGCCGGTGAACGCGCCCTTCTCGTGGCCGAAGAGCTCGCTCTCGACCAGCGACGCCGCGATCGCCGCGCAGTTCACCGGCACGAACGGCCCCTCCGCGCGCGGCGACGCCTCGTGGACGAGGCGCGCGAACAGCTCCTTGCCGGTGCCGCTCTCGCCGTACATCAGCACGGTCTCGGAGGTGCGGGCGGCGCGCAGCGCGACGTCGATGACGCTCTTGAACGCGGGCGCCTCGCCCACGAGCAGCTCGAGCACCGCCGCCTGACCCTTGAGATCGCGGCCGACCAGCGCCAGCGAGGTATGGCCGAGGACGATGCGCGCGCCCGGCTCGACCATCGACTCGGTCACGCGTACCCCGTTCACGAAGGTGCCATTGGTGCTGCGGCGATCCTTCAGGACTAGACGGTGCGGGCCGCGGCGCTCGAGCACGCAGTGGACCGAGGAGACGGTCTCGTCGTCGAGGACCAGGTGGTTGGAGGCGTCGCTGCCGATGGCGAAGCGCTCGATCTCGGTGGGCAGGGGGATCTCGTAGTCGGTGCCCAGCACGCGCAGCGCGATCGGCGTGCCGCGCCGTGGCACCGAGCCACCCGGGCCGCCCGGGAGCGGCCGGGTGTCGCGGCGGCGACCGCTGCCTCCGCCGATCACGGGAGCACCTCGTCGGCGGGAGCCACCGAGATCGCATAGCGGCCGAAGCCCTCGCCCACGTGGCGCGCGACCACGAAGCCACCGAGGCCATCGGTCATCGTCCAGGTGATGCCTTCGGGAGCCCCGGCGACGCCGTCGTCGAACGCACCGATCGGCACGCCGTATCCGTCGTGCACGTCGAGCGCGAGATCGACGCCCGCCACGGGCGTGGCGAGCACGCGCCAGCGTCCGGCGGGCGCGGCGATGCGAAAGACGTCGGCGTCGGCCTCGAACGCGAGCGACCGTTGCGAGGTGTCCCCGACGTACAGGACGTCGTCGTCGTCGTCGTGACCGGTGTAGCCGAGCTGGCCTGCGCAGGCGTAGAACGACGCGCCGGGCGCGGGCGGAACGCACAGGCCGCCGTGGTCGCGGCAGGCGTCATCGGCGGATGGATCGCACGAACTCGCCACGGTGGCGGGTGCCGCGCCGTCGGCCGGGTCGAGATCCAGCGGCCTGGCCGCATCTGGATCCGGCGGCCTGGCCGGGTCTGCGTGCGCGTCGGGCACCCCTGCGGCGGTGTCCTTTGCTCCTGGCCCGCCGGTCTCGTCGACCACGCATGCCGCCAACCCTGCCGCGCAGAGCGCAGCGCCTACCGAGATCCTCTGCCGTCGCATGTCCGTCCTCCCTCTCGAAGCCCGAGAAGGTGTTCGGCGGTAGGGCGGGGCGGTTGCGTCGGGAGTGAAGAAAGTTCGAAGAAGACGCTGCTACGGCCCCATCCCGACCCAGCTCGTGCCGTCGGGGCCGGTCTCCTTCTTCCAGATCGGCGCGCGATCTTTCAAGCGGTCGATCATGGCCTGGCAGGCGCGGAAGGCCTCGGCGCGGTGCGGCGCGGCCGCGGCGATCACGACCGCGACGTCGCCCACGGCGAGCAGCCCGATCGCGTGCTCGACGGCGACGCGCACGCCGGGCAGCTCGCGCTCGATCTCCTCGCACAGCTCGCGGAAGACCTTCTCGGCCATCTCGGTGTACGCCTCGTACTCGAGCTTCGTGACGTCGCGCCCCTGCGAGCGCGCGCGCACCATGCCGGTGAACGTCGCGATGCCGCCCGCGTCGGGGCCGCGCACCGCGGCGACGCACGCGTCGATCGAGGGCGGACGCTCCGAGACGACCCGTGCGTGACGCGGATGGGGCACCTCGGCCTCGATCTCCGCCCCGCCGGCCACGGGCGGGATGAGCGCGAGCTCGTCGCCCTCGGCCAGGACCTGGTCGGCGCCGGTCATGCTCTGGTTCACCGCGACCTGCAGGTACGGCAAGAGCGGCCCGAGCGCCGGATGCCGCACCGCGAGCGCCGCGAGCGCCGCGCCGACCGTGGCCCCGTTCGCCAGGTCGAGGCCGTCCTCCTCGCGCCCCAGCCGTTCGCGCACGACCGCAAAGTAGCGGACCACGAGACGCATTACTGGCGGCTCCTGGGCCAGGCGCTCCACATGACGGGGTCTCGTAGTAGCGTGCTTCGCGCATGCCGTCCAGTCGCCCTCCACGCCGTTCGCCTTCGCGTGCCCGAACGCCGAGCGCCCGAGCTAAGCCGGGCGCCCGGCCGAAGCCGAGCGCCCGAGCTAAGCCGAGCGCCCGGCCGAAGCCGAGCGCCCGGCTCGTGCCCGTGCCGGCACCCGCGCCGCGTGCGCGCAAGTCGCGCAACGCCGACGCCGCGACCGCCGCGCTCGTCGGGGCGCATATGTCGCGCGCCTACCGCAGCATCCATGACGTCGTCGTCCGCATCCCGCGCGGCAAGGTCATGACCTACGGCGACGTCGCCGCTGCGGCCGGCATGCCGCGCGCCGCGCGCGTCGTCGGCTATGCCATGC
>JBKJOI010000158.1:0-3021 GCA_046595695.1 Haliangiales bacterium
TCCAGGGCGGGCTCGTGAACCGGCGCAGCGACGTCTACGGGGCCTCGGTGCTGCTGTGGGAGCTGCTCACCGGCGAGCGGCTCTTCGAGGGCGAGACCGAGGGCATGATCCTCGGCCGCGTGCTCGACGACGTCGTACCGCCGCCCAGCAGCCTGCGCCCCGAGCTGCCCGCGGCGCTCGACGCGCTCACCCTGCGCGGGCTCGACCGTGTGCAGGAGCGGCGCTTCGAGTCGGCCCGGCAGATGGCGCGCGAGCTCGAGGCGGTGGTGCGCCCGGCCAGCGCCGACGCGATCGGCGAGTGGGTCGCCCAGCTGGCGCAGCGCGCGCTCGCCGAGCGGCGCGAGAAGCTGGCCCGGCTCGAGCGGGCGGCCGCGGGCGCCGAGGAAGAAGCCGCCGCGCACGCCGCCGACGCCGCCGATATCGCCGAAGCCGAGCGGCGCGGCTTCTCCGCGACCAGCGCCACGGACGAGCACGATCCCGGCACGCCCGGCACCCTCGCCCGGCTGTTCGCCCGGCTCACTCGTCGCGATCGGGACCGGGGTCAGTCGCCGCGCCCGTAGCCGCGGCCTCGCCCGGCTCGCGGAGGCCCAGGCTCGCGACCAGCCGCTGCAGCGAGCGGCGGTTGACCCCGGCCAGCTCGGCCGCGCGGGTCACGTTGCCGTCGGTCTTGGCCAGGAGCGCCTTCACATAGATCAGCTCGAACTGCTCGTTCCACGCGGCGCGCGCGTCCTTGAGCGGCAGGTGGATCGGCACCACCGGCGCCGTCGCGTCGCTGGCCAGGGCCGCCGCCGCCGCCGCCGCACCGGCCTGGCCCGGGTCGTAGCCGACCGAGGTGCCACGCTCGAGCGAGGCGTAACCGAGCGACACGCTGCGCTGCACGTAGTTGCGCAGCTCGCGCACGTTGCCCGGCCAGGCGCGCGAGGTGAGCGACGACAGCAACTCGGGCGGCAGCGGCTCCTTCTCGCCCGCGTAGCGGCGGAAGAAGTGCTCGGCCAGGAGCGGGATGTCCTCGCGGCGCGCGCGCAGGGGCGGCAGGTGGATCTCGACCACCGCGAGCCGGTAGTACAGATCCTCGCGGAAGCTGCCCTCGTTGACGCTGCGCGCGAGCGGCCGGTTGGTCGCCGCGACCACGCGCAGGTTCACGTGCCGGCTCGTGTTCGAGCCGACGCGGCGGACCTCGAACGACTCGATCGCGCGCAGGAGGCGCGGCTGCAGCGCGGGTGGCAGCTCGCCGATCTCGTCAAGGAACAGGGTCCCACCGTCGGCCTGCTCGACCAGCCCGCGACGATCCGCGACCGCGCCCGAGAACGCGCCGCGCACGTGCCCGAACAGCTCGCTCTCGATGAGGTTCTCGGCGATCGCGCCGCAGTCGACGACCACGAAGGGCGCCTTGGCGCGCGGCGAGGCGTCGTGGATCGCGCGCGCCACCAGCTCCTTGCCGGTCCCGGTCTCGCCCTGGATCAGCACCGACGAGTCGGTCGGCGCGACCTTCTCGAGGATCGTGTACAGCCGGCGCATCTCGGTGCTCTTGCCGATGGTCTCGCCGAAGCGGTGGCGCGCCGACAGCTCGACCGAAAGCCGCTCGCCCACCGCGGCCACGCTCAGCACCGTGGCGCCCAGCCGGATGCCGGCGCCCGCGGCGAGCTCGGCGACGTGCACGCGCACGCCGTCGACGTAGGTGCCGTTGGTGCTGCCCTGATCGACGATGCGGATGCCGCCGTCGATGCGCCGGACCAGCTCGCAGTGCAGCCGCGACACCGTCGGATCCGAGAGCCGCAGATCGCTGCCCGCGCCGGTGCCCAGGCGCAGGCCGCCCGCGCCCACGCGCCGCTCGAGCCCGCGATCGGGCCCCTCGACCACGCGCAGCTCGACGCTGGGCAGCTCGAGCCGGGCCGGCTCGATGACCTGGGTGCTCACATCGGGCGGGGCCATGCCCTGGAAGGTATCAGAAGGGGTAGTACAGGCGTATCCGGCCGCTGACCATGTTGTTCTCGAAGACCGGCGCGCCGAAGTTGGGCGCGAAGTCGGCCTCGGCGTAGGCGACGACCGCCTTCACGTAGAGCTGCTTGCCGACCAGGTACTGCACCGCGAAGAAGCTCTGCAGGTGGTTGAACTTCTCGACCCGGCCGAGCGC
The DNA here is from genome assembly GCA_046595695.1 of Haliangiales bacterium. GTDB lineage: Bacteria > Myxococcota_A > Polyangia > Haliangiales > SHYZ01 > JBKJOI01. The sequence continues at coordinate 2,135 of JBKJOI010000158.1, forward strand.
CGGGTCGAAGTGCAGATCCTCGAGGTACGTGTAGTTGAGCCCGCCGCCGACGAGCAGGTCCTCGAACACGCGCGCGTTGACGAAGCCGCCCACGCTGTAGGTGGTGTTCGAGCCCTTCTCGTCGAAGGTGCCGTCCTGGAGCACGCGGTCGACCAGGCCGTAGGCGCCGTTCACGCCCAGCTCGGCCCAGGGCGCGACCACCACCTGGACCGCGCCGCCGACGCCGCGGCTCTTGGTCTCGCCGCGCGCGCCCTCCTTCTGGTCGGACAGGACCTTGTACTCGCCGCCCGCCTTGAGCTTGAGCCAGCCGAGGTCGAGGATGGCCACCGGGCGCGCGGCCAGCGCGTTCGAGCCGAACTCGTTGCCGAACTGCGTGCCCAGCTCGAAGCGCAGGTAGTCGGTCGGGTAGAGATGGAGCGCGCCCTGGCCGACGCCGGCGGGCCGCAGGAAGGCGTAGGTGAGCCCGTAGATGCCGGGCGCCGAGAACGCCTCGTCCGAAGCGCCCTGGCGCTCGAGCGTGTGCAGGTCGAGGCCCATGCCGAAGTGGTAGACTTCCCAGCCCTCGTAGCGGCCGATCTGCACGTCCCAGGCGTTCCACTTGCCGAACTTGATCCACAGGTCGTCGGCGTCGGCGACGTCGGGCTGACGCAGCGACTGATCCTTGTTGGCGACCAGCTCGGCCTGGCCCTGCACGAAGAAGCGCGGGCCCGAGTAGGTCGGCGTCGCGCGCAGCACCAGGCGGCCCTGCTGCAGCCAGTAGTCGATGTTCTGCTGGCTCGGGTTGCCGCGGTCGATCTGCTCGTAGCCCGAGTCGACCCACACCGAGCCGGAGACGCCGATGCCGGTGCGCGGCAGGTACGGCCACTGCAGGCCCTGCGCGGTCATCG
>JBKJOI010000191.1:0-4819 GCA_046595695.1 Haliangiales bacterium
AGCTCGACATACTTGGGATTGAGCGCCATGCATTCCCATAGAAAAATATCCGACGAAAGCCGAGAAGCGAGCTCGAGCATGTCGCTCTGCTCCCAGATCGTCGCCTTGTCGTAGGCCCGATAGATGAAGATCTCCTGCGGCGCCTGGTCGGGCGCCGAGTGGATCAGCATCGCTTCGCAGCCGGTCGTCTTGACGAAGATCTCGTAACCGAGCCCATGAAAAAGGCCGGCCTTGAGTCGCTCCGTGCCCGACTTCCCGCGCGTGCCCCAGCCCCCGATGCTGAGCGGAATCTTGGCGCGCGCTGCACGGATGTTGCGCCGCTTCCGGTACGCGCTCACGAAGAACACGCCGGCTAGGCCGGCGACGAACAGAGCCAGCGCAATCTGACTGTTTTCGGTCAGGGACAGGAAATAGTGCCGGTTCGCCTGCCACCAATCGCGAGCCTGGTCTTGCATCGGCAACGCCGCCACTGCCACCAGAGACGCCGTGGAGCGCGCTGCTGGCTCGGCGACATCGGGGCCGAAGAGGTGCTGAAGGTGGCTCGAGCGCGTCGGTCCACCCGTGACGGGCGGCTCCTGCTGGTAGGGCGTGAACACGGCGGCCACTCCGTATTCTTTCTGCAGCACCTCGAGGTAGCGTCGCCGCTCGCGCGGCTCGCTGCCGCGCAGGGACGCCAGGCGCGCGCCCACGAGCTCGCGGTAGCGCCACGCCAGGCGCGCCCGGTTGCGGAGTCGATCCACGAGGCGCGGTGGCGGCAGGAGCGTGACGCTGCCGTAGCTCGAGAACACATGCACCGGGTCCGCGCGCAGGACCGGCAGGTCGAGCACGTCGTCCACCGTCGGCAGGTGGCGGCCCCAGCTGCCTTCGGCGTCGATGACCACGCGCTCGCCCGGCACGACCGTCGCAGTGACCTCGTCGAGGCCGCCCGGGTGCGCGCGCAGCTCGCCGTGCTGCACGCGCCCGATCGTGTGCAGAAACGCCTGGCGCTTGTTGGGGGCCGGCGTACGCAGCTCGTGCAGGATGCGCCACAGCCGCCGCCGGTAGTGATCGCCGCGCCACAACGTCAGCGTATGACCCTTGAGCGACGCCGACAGGCCCCAGTCGTCGCGGGTCAGGTCGGCGAAGATGCGCCCGAGCCAGAGTGGATCCGTGAGCAGGGGCGGCAGGTGCGAGGGTGCACGGTCGAGCGCGAGCTTGCCCTTCTTGCCCGGGGCGATCGCCCGGATCTCGCCGGCCAGGTACGCGGTCCATGCGCGTCGGTCTGCCGAGAGCTCCCGATCCACCGCTTCGCGTGCGGCCGAGGCGTGCTCGTGGATGGCGGGTGGGCGCGCAGGTCGAGCCACCAGCCTGGTGAACGCCGCCGAGAGTCGCGGCCCGAGCTGCGCGAGCGTGGTCGTCCGGCCACGCGAGGCCAGCTCGGCGGCCAGGTGCGCCACCTCCTCGCAGGCAACCTGCAGCGTGAGCGGGTGTTCTTCGCGGTCGAGCACCTCGATGATGACATCGACGAGCTGGTGCACGTGCTCGTCGGCGAGATCCGGGACGCGCCGGCCGTCTCGGTCCGCGCTCGCGCGCTCGAGAAGCATGTGACACGCGGCCATCACGGCGGCGGCGCGCACCCGCGCGCTGGGCTCCGGACGATCCGGGGAAAGCCCGGCCAGCTGGCCGAGCAGCACGCGCGCCTCGGCCGGTACGATCAGGGCGAGCGCCTGGCACAAGCCCATGCGCACATGCTCGCTGGGGTCGCGCGCCTCGATCAGCTGCGCCAGTAGCATGGGCGTGCTCTCGTGGTGACCGAGCTCGCGTGCCAGGAGATCGACGGCGGCGTGGCGCACCAGGAAGTCGCGCGCGGGCGCCACGCCGCCCGTACGCAGCAGCCGATCGGCCAGCAAGGTGATGCCCTCGCGCGGCGCCAGGAGGGGTACGAGCCGCATCGCCGCAACCTGCAGGAACGGGTGCTCCTCGCGGTTCTCCAGGCAGTTGAGCGCGCTACGCAGGCTCTCGGGCTCTGCGAGCTCGATCATGCCGCGGCGTGCGATGGCCCGGTAGAGCGCTACCAGGGCCTCGAGGGCCGCCAGGCGGCTCTGCCAGCGCTCACCCCGCTCGAGACGGCGGCGCAGGAATGTATCGGTGCGCGCGACGGCGACCAGCTCGATGACCAGCTCGGACGCGACGTCCCCGGCCTGGTCGAGTGCGGCTTCGCAGGCACGCCCGACGAAGCCGAGAGCTAGCTCGATCAAGACCTCCAGGCGCTGCCGCTGGCTCGCGGTGCGCTCGCGCAGGGCGTCGTAGCCGAGCCACCGGTCCAGCGCGCGTAGATCGTCGCGCCGTGCCGCGGGATCGGCAACGGTCTCATGCAGGTAGTCGACGAGCAGCTTGCGGCGCTCCTGCGCGTCTTCGGTCAGGTGGTACATATGCGCGAGGTTCGCGAGGCGGCGCACCAGGACGTGTTGCTCCTGCTCGAGCTGATCGATCGCCTGGTGCGCCCGCAGGGCCAGCGTCGCCAGTCGCCGCGGCTCGGGTTGCTCGAGGAACGAGAGCGGCTCCGGCTCCAGCCTGACCAGGCGGTCGACCAGCTCCTGGGCCACCCGCGCGCGGACCCGCCGCTCGAGCGGACGCAACTGGCGCGTCACCAGCTCGGCGACGACCTCTCGGTGCGCACCCTTCGGCAGCGCACGCGCCGGCCCGGCGGTGCCTGCACGCAGGCGCCCGCGCAGGCGATCGAAGACACGCCCCTTCACGCTCATCCTTCCGCCGCGATCTTCGGCAGGCGCACGTGGATGATCGTACCGCTGCCGACGCGGCTCTCGATCGTGATCGTGCCGCTCGCCGCCTCGATGTGCTCACGCGCGCGCCACAGCGGACCCGCTGGGGCACTCTCCTCGTCCCCCTCGCCGGCCCGCAGTAACGCGGGCAAGACCGCCTGAGGAATGGCATAGGCAGGGTCCATGATGCGCACCGTCACGACCTCCGGCTCCTCTTCGACGACGACCGTGCACGCTACGTTGGCACGGCCGTGCAACTGCGACTGATGCAGGAGCGTGCGCAGCGCCGCGCGCAGGCGCGCCGGATCGGCGCGCACGCGCGGCATGGGCGCGGGGAATTCGCAGCGGAAGCTGCGCGCCTGCGACGCGTCGGTCGCAAACGCGGTCGAGAACGACCACTCGACTGCCGCGAGCAGCAAGGTACGCAGGTCCACGTCGGCGGTGGCGGACGCCGGCGCTGGGGGCGAGGAGGCGACTTCGACCAGCGCGGACGGTGCCAGGGGGAGCGCCGAAGACGCGGCCAGCGGCGCCGCGCGTACCGCCAGCTCGCCGTAGGCTGCGGTGGCGGTTGCCACGAGCACGAACGACGCGAGCGGCGCCGAGGTGGCCTTCTCGCCCGTCTTGGCTGCGGGGGCCGCCTCTTCGATGCGCGAGAGCGTGAAGGCGTACGCGGTATGCCCGAGCGTCGGCTCCACAGGGCGCGAGAGGGTGACCTCGTGCTCGCCGCCCAGGAGGCCGCGCAGCATCGCGTGGACCGCGGCCTGCGACTCGCCGGTCGTGCGTGCCACCACGTCGGCGAGATTGCCGCGCAGCGCGTCCTCGGCGCCGAGGCTGGCGAGGGCGCGGCGCATCATGTCATTGACGAAGCGTAGGTCGCCCCAGATGCTGGCGACCAGCAAACCCACGGGCAGCTTCTCGAGCAGGTTCTCCGAAGCGTCGTGCTCGTGTGCGAGTGCGTTGGCGAAGCGCGCCAGCTCGCGGACGCGCAGCAGCAACTGGCCCTCACTCAGCAGCAGCCGACGGCCCAGGCGCCTCCGGTCCTCTTTGCCCAGGCGCCGCTGCTCGACCGTGATCGCCATCTGATCGGCGAGCGTTTCGATCACGCGCACCTGCGCGGCGTCGACGCGGGTCCCGGTCGGAAAGCCGAGGATCCAGAAGCCCAGGATCTCGGCAAACGCGACCAGGGGCACGAACATGGTCTTCTGCCCGAGTGGCGCGACCAGGTACGTATCCGACCAAACCGGACGAAGGGACAGCATCGCCTGCCGGTAGGGCGCGCGCCGGATGTCGCGGCGCCGCTCCTGGATCTCGGCCTCGGCGGTGTCGGTGAACTGGCGGAAGACCAGATGCCAGCCTCCAGGGGGCACCTCGGCGAGCATGCTGGTCGCGCTGTCGACGTACAGGCGCGCGAGCTCGGCGAAGCGCTGCCACATCGCCTCGTCGCGTTCAGCAGCACCGGGTCGCGCCCGCAGGCCGAGCCGCTGGGTCATCTGGCGGATCGCGCGCTGCAGGCGCTGGTGCGCCTGCCAGCCGTCGACAAGCCACGCGAGCGATGACGCCAGGGCGATCGCCAGTGCCGGGCGCGCGATGCCCACGAGCACCTGAGCCCAGGAAAAAAGCCAGTGATCGACGGTGAGCAGCAAGGCTGTCAAGCCGAGTGGCCACAGGACCAGCGCTGGCCCGCGCGCATGTGCGAGCGCGACCAGACACGTGCCCGCGAGCAGCAACGCCAGCAACCACTCGAGGGCCACGGGGGCGCGCCTCCATGCCGCGCCATCGACCATCGTCGCCAGCGCGCTCGCATAGAGCTGGGCCAGGCTCATGGGGCCCACCGGCGTCGAGACCGCCGGCGCAAGCCGATCGCCGGAGCGGCCCAGCACGACCAGCTTACCGGTGAACAGCCCGGGCGGCATCTCGCGGGCGGCCGCGCGTAGGGCCGAGACCGAGGGTATGCGCGAGGGTGCGCCCACGAAGTTTACGACCAGGCGCTCGCCACGGGGTTGCGGGAGGTGTGCCCCTGTGAGCACCCGGGACAGAAAGGTGGGTGCCGCGCGTTC
>JBKJOI010000239.1:0-11753 GCA_046595695.1 Haliangiales bacterium
CGACGCCGTCCGCGACCACGGCCGGCGTCGTCGTCCGCCTGGAGCGGCTGCACGAGGGCGGACCGCTCGCGTTCGGCGTACCGCTGCCGCGCGCCGCGGTCGCCGACGCCGGCGTCGTGCGCGTGCGTGACGCGAAGACGAAGGCCGCCGTGACCGGCGCGGCGCTCGCGCCCTCGCTCTACTTCTACGACGCCGGCGGCAAGCGCACCGGCGTGCGCGCCGTGCGCGTCGAGCTACCCGCGGGAACGCTCGGGCCCGCGCTGGGCGCCACGCGCGATATCGAGATCACCTGGCGCGCCGATGCCGCCGGGCTGCCCGTGCCGGGCGCCCCGGCGACGGGCTCGGACGGCGCGCTGGTCGCCGCGCCCGAGACCGTCGAGGTCGTCGATCGCGAGATCGCCGAGGGCGGCGGCGGCTACCGCCTGGTCGAGAAGGCGCGCCCTACGCGCCTCCTGCACGAGGCCTGGGAGCCGCGCGCGCTGCCCCGCTTCCCCGACGGCTACCTCGCCGCCACCGGGCTGTTCGGCGAACTCCTGGCCAGCGCCGCGCTCGAGGCCGACCCGACCCTGTCGTCGTTGCGCTTCTACTCCGACGCCGCGCGCGGCGCGAGCCGCGCGGTCACCTTCGATCTCGGCTACACGGCGAGCGCGTACCCGGGCACCGGCAAGAAGGACGAGGGCCAGACCGCCGCGGTCGTCGATCCGGTCGCGAACTACGAGGCCTGGCTCTACGATCGCTGCGCCACCATGCTGATCGTCGCGGCGCACCTCGACGACCCCAAGCTCTACCGGCACGGGCTGCGCGCGTGCTCCTTCTATGCCAGCCAGATCGACGAGCGTGGGCTCTTCCGCCTCAAGCTCGACGAGCAGGGCAAGGCCTGGGACGACAAGTACTCGCACGCGCGCGGTCTCTACATCTACTATGCGCTCTCGGGCGACGAGCGCGCGGCGAAGGCGCTCGCCGCGATCGCCAGCATGTGGGACCAGGACGAGCTCTTCGCGCGGCCGTACCGGAAGGGCAAGGCGCGCGGCCTGGACAAGCTGTGGACCGAGCGCCAGCTCGCTGCTGCGCTCGAGGCGGCGGTCTACGGCTTGCTGCTGACCGGCGAGGCGCGCCACCTGAGCGCCGCCCGGGAGCTCTTCGAGAGCGCCTTCGCGCACATCACCGCGAAGGACACCGCGGCCATCCAGGCCATCACCGGCCACGCGCTGCCGCCGCAGGACTGCCTGGTGCACTCGGCGGGCCAGCACGAGGGCGGGGACAACGCCGATCCATGGTGCTCGCCGTGGATGTCGGCGATGCTCGCCGAGCCGCTCCTGCGTTACCAGGAGCTGACCGGCGACCAGCGCGTCGATGAGGTGTTCGTGCGGTTCGGGCGCTTCCTGCGCGATCGCGGTGCCATGTACTTCGCCGGCGATCCCAAGGGCGACTCGTTCCTGGCGCCGTCCATGTGCTTCGATCCGGCCACCCAGGGCGATTCGCCGCGCTTCCTGTTCACTGTCTACGGCGCCGGTTTGCGTGCCGACGGCACGCGCAGCGTGTACCCCGACTGGGACGACTTCAACCACTGCCCGGACGCGAGCTTGCTCACGGCGCTCGCGCTGCGCGGCCTGCGTCGCACCGGTGGCTGGGATCGTCCCGCGCCCGCGCCCTTCACCAGCGAGGGCCAGTCGATCCTGGCGCTCCACCACGAGCTCGCCTACTGCGCCTTCATGGCGTTCAAGTACTACGTGCGCGAGCAGCGCGACCCGAGCGCCTGGACGTCGGACAAGCTCGCCGAGGGCTACGGCAAGCCGGGCTGGGTGGAGCAGCAGAAGATCGGCTGGCCGACCTTCGACGTGAGCCCGCTGCGCAAGTACGGCTGGTGGTTCAACGGCTCGCTCGAGACCTGGGCCATCCTGCGCGACGCCAAGCTCGACTTCACCAAGCTCTACCCGGGCGCGGTCCAGCCGAAGGGCATGAACTGCCCGCCGGCCACGCAGTTCTGAATCGGCTCTTCCTGTTTCGCTTGTCTGCCAGGCCACGGATTAATGTCGAGTTGGGCCGTGGAGAATTGAGCTAGAGTGGACATGGTTGGCGTGGGGGAGGGGTGGGGGTGCACGCACTGCTGCAACGGCAGATCGCCAGGATTCTCGGGCGCGAGCTGACCGAGGAGGAGTTACTGGGCGGGCTGCGTCGTGGGGACGACGTGGAGGCGCTCGTGCGCCTGGTGTCCGCGACCTACGAGGCGCTCGAGGAGGAGCGCGGGATCCTCGAGCGCTGCCTCGGCGAGTCGACGCGTGAGGTCTTCGAGCGCAGCAGTCGCATGCGCGAGGAGCTGCTGGCGCGCACCTCCATGGAAGTGGCGCTGCGCGCGAGCGAGGAGCGCTACGCGCTGGCGCTGCAGGGTGCCCACGACGGCATCTGGGACTGGGAGCTGCCCGGTCGCCTGCTGCACCTGTCGGCGCGCTGCTTCGAGATGCTCGGCACCTCGGGTAGCGCAGGGCGGATGCCGATCAGCGCGATCTACCGGCGCATCCATCCCGCCGATCGCGCCATGGTGCGCCACCTGTTCGCGGCCCACCTGGCCGACGAGCAGGCGCTCCTGCAGGTCGAGTGTCGCCTGCGTCACGCCGACGGCGACTGGCGCTGGATCCTGGTGCGCGGCGCGGCCGTGCGCGATCCCCTGGGCCAGGCGCGCCGGGTCGCCGGCTCGTTCTCCGACGTGACCGCGCGCAAACAGGCAGAGGCGCAGCTGGTGCGGGCCTCGCTCCACGATCGGCTGACCGGGCTGCCCAACCGCGGCTACTTCCTGGACGCGCTGCAGCGCGTGCTCGCGCGCAGCCGGCGGCGGCCCGAGGTCCGCTTCGCCGTCGCCTTCGCCGATCTCGACCGGCTGAAGGTCGTGAACGACACCCTCGGGCACCAGGCGGGCGACGAGCTCCTCGCGGAGTTCGCGGCGCGGATCTCGGGGCTGGTGCGCGCCGGCGACGTGGTCGCGCGGCTGTCGGGCGACGAGTTCGCCATCCTGCTGGACCAGCTCTCCGCGCCCTCCGACGCGCTGCACCTGGCCGAGCGGGTGAACGCGGCGCTCGAGCGTCCCATCATGGTGCACGGCCACGCGGTGTTCGCGAGCGCCAGCATCGGCATCGTGCTCTCCGATGCGCCCGGGGCGGCCCGCTACGAGTCGGCCGAGCACATGCTGCGGGACGCCGACACGGCGATGTACCGCGCCAAGGCGCTGGGCCGCGGCCGGCACGCGCTCTTCGACCAGGCCATGCACGACCAGGCCTACGCGCGGCTGCAGCTCGAGGCCGATCTGGCGCGCGCGCTGCCGCTGGGCGAGGTGACCGTGCACTACCAGCCGATCGTGCGGCTGGGCTCGCTCGAGCCGGTGGGCGTCGAGGCGCTGGCCCGCTGGCAGCATCCGACCCGCGGCACGATCGAGGCGAGCGAGTTCATCCCGGCCGCCGAGGAATCGGGGATGATCTCGGTGCTGGGACGGCACGTGCTGCGCGTGGCATGCGTGGCGGCGAAGGCGTTCGCCGCCGAGGTCGAGGGCGGCCACCTGGCGCTCTCGGTGAACGTCTCGGCGCGCCAGCTGCTCGAGGCCGACCTGGCGGACTACGTGGAGCAGGTGCTGATGGAGATTGGGCTCGCGCCCGAGCTGCTCGCGCTCGAGATCACCGAGAGCACGATGCTGGAGTCACCGGCGGCGGCGCGGGCGACGCTGGCCCGGCTGCGCGCGCTCAAGGTGGGCGTGCACCTGGACGACTTCGGCACCGGGTATTCGTCGCTGAGCTACCTGCACCGGCTGGACGTCGACTCGATCAAGATCGACCGCTCGTTCGTGACCCACGCGCAGAGCGATGGCGACGCGGTGCTGAGCTCGATCTTGTTGCTGTCGCGGCGCCTCGGCAAGGTGACCGTGGCCGAGGGCATCGAGAGCGAGGCCGACCTGCAGATGTGCCGCCGGCTGGGCTGTGACCTCGGGCAGGGCTTCCTGTTAGCACGCCCGATGGACGCCGAGGCGACGATCCAGTGGCTGCGGAGTCGCAAGGAAGGCGTGGGCAGCGGGTGGTGGCAGCAGCGCGCGCGGCCGAAGGCGCGGGTGCGGGGCAGAGGCCAGCGCGGCAGCGGGATGAAGCGGCCGAGAGCGTAGGCTAGAGGTCGTCGCCGCCGACGCGCGCGCCCACCGAGTGATCCCAGATGTTCTTCTTGGTGATCTTGCCGGAGGGCGTCTTGGGCACCGAGGACACGAAGGTCACGTACTTGGGCACCATGAACGGCTCGAGTCGGGCGGCGCAGTGCTCGATCACCTGGCGCGGCGTGTAGCTGGTTCCCTCGACGAGCACCAGGAACGCGCGGATGGCCTGGCCGAGCACGGGATCGGTCTGGCCGACCACGGCGGCGTCCTGGATGCCGGGCAGCGCGTAGAGGACGTTCTCGACCTCCTTGGGCGCGACCTTCTCGCCGCGGGTCTTGATGATGTCGTCCTTGCGGCCGATGAAGTAGAGGAAGCCCTCCTCGTCCTTCTTGAAGCGGTCGCCCGTCCACAGCCACATCTCGTTGGGGATCTCGGGGCTGGGCTTGAGCCACTCGGCGGTGACCGCCGGCTTCTCCCAGTAGCCGCGCATGACGTGCGGGCCGCGCACGACCAGCTCGCCCTCCTGATCGGGGCCGAGCTTCTCGCCGCCGGGGCCGGCGATGAAGACCTCCATGTTGGGCATGGGCCGGCCGACCGAGGACGGCTTGTCGGCGATGCGCTCGGGCGGCAGGTAGCAGACGCGCTTGCACTCGGTCAGGCCGTACATCGAGTAGATGCGCGCGCTGGGCACCAGGCGCTTGAGCGTCTCGATGTGCGGGATCGAGAGCGCCGCCGCGGTGTTGGTCACGTAGCGGATGCCGGGCAGGCGCAGGCCCTTCTCCTCGTACTGGCGCAGGATCGACGCGATGGTCGGCACCACCGGCAGGCCGGTGACGTGCTCGTCCTGGATCAGCTTGATGACCGCGGCCGGGTAGTTGAACGACTGCTCGAGGATCAGCGTGCCGCCGAACTGGTTGACCATCAGCCACTGGTAGAGGCCGTAGTCGAACGACAGCGGCAGCACGTCGATCACGATGTCGTCGGGCTGGTTCTGCAGGTACGTGGTGATCGACTCGGCCGCCGACACCATGTTGTGGTGCGTGAGCATCACGCCCTTGGGATCGCCGGTGGAGCCCGAGGTGTAGATGATCGCGGCGAGATCGACGGGGATGTTCACCGGCAAGCGCCAGGCGGTGGCGGCGGCGGCGGTGGCGGCGGCGTAGTCGTGCAGCTCGACGTGGGCGAGCGACGTGGCCGCCGGATCGGCGTCGACGACGAGCGCGTGCTCGAGGTGCTTGGCCTGCTCGAGCGCGGGCGCGTAGAAGCGCTCGAGCACGCGGTCGGTGATGACCACGCGCGCGCGGCAGTCGTTCAGCATGTACGCGAGCTTGTCGGTCTTGGTCTGCGCGTTCACGATCACGAAGATCGCGTCGGCGGCGAGCACGCCGAACAGGCCGATGGCGAGCTCGACCGAGTTGTCGAGGTAGAGCGCCACGCGATCGCCGCGCTGGACGCCCAGCTCGCGCAGCGCGCCGGCGATGCGCCCGGCCTGCTCGTGCACCTGCGCCCATGTGAGGCGGCGCTTCTTGAACACCAGGGCGGTCTTGTCGGGATGCCGCCCCGCGCTGCGCTCCAGGTACTCGTGGAGCATGGTCACCTGGCTGACGTTCATGTCTCTCGGCTCCCCCCGCGCGGCGTCAGGCTTCGAGCTTGCGCCGAACGTACGCGACGATGTTGTCGACGGTGTCGAAATTCTCGGGCACGGCTTCTTCGTTGTCGACCGAGAACCCGAAGGTCTCCTCCACGAAGAGGATCATCTCGAGCATCTTGACCGAGTCGACCACGTGCGAGCGCTCGAGCGATACGTCGTCCTTGAGCGACGTCGGATCGGCCCCGCGCAGGAAGTTGGTCAGGATCATTGTCCTGATCTGCTCACGAACCGCTATCTCTGACTGGCTCATCTATTGGTTCCCTTGTTCCCGTTCTACGCGGTTACCCGGTTCCTTCCACGTCTACGAGAAGCGCGTTGCCGGCATGCGCGCGCGCGCGGCCACCACCTGCCCGCCGGTCTTGACCAGCTCGAGCGGCGTATCGTGGCTGAGGAACAGGAGCGGGCTCGCCGCGTACGAGTACGCGCCGCTGTGCAGGAACGCGATCAGGTCGCCGGGCTCGGCGCGGGCGATGCGGACCGCGCGCGCCATGGAGTCCATGGGCGTGCACAGCGGACCGCACAGCTCCTGGGGCGGCTCGGCGCTGGTATCGCTCTCGAGCTCGGCGTCACCGCCGCGGGTGAGGTTGCGCACGGGGTAGTTCTTCTTCATGACCTGGCCGAAGTTGCCGGTGGCCGGGTAGCAATGGTGCATGCCGCCGTCGAGGATCACGAAGCGCTTGCCGCGCGTCTCCTTGATCTCGGTGACGCGCGCGACGTACGCGCCGTACATGCCGATCATGTAGCGCCCGAGCTCGAGGATGAAGCGGGTCTTGCCGAAGCGCGCCGCGTTCAGGGTGCGAAACGCGCCCAGCGCCTCGGCCACGCCGCGCGACAGCGCGTCGACGTCCATCTCGGTCTGGCCGGCGAAGTAGGGGATGCCGAAGCCGCCGCCCAGGTTGACGAACTCGGGCGCGAGGTCGTGCTCCTCGGAGAGGCGGCGCGCGATCTCGAGCGTGCCGCGCAGGTTCTCGAGGATGGCCGCCTCCTCGAGGCACTGCGTGCCGGCGAAGACGTGGATGCCGGCCAGGCGCACGCGCGGCTCGGCGCGCACGGCGGCGAGCGCCGCGCCCGCGTCTTCCTCCGCGACGCCGAACTGCGACGCGCCGCCGCCCATCTTCATGGCGAACTCTTTGGGCGTGTGCAGCGGGTTCACCCGCAGGGTCACGTCCTGACGCTTGCCCAGCTTGGCGCAGACCTGGGCGGCGCGGTGCAGCTCGGCGACCGACTCGAGGCTGAGCAGGTGCAGGCCCGCCGAGATCGCGCGCTCGAGCTCCGAGAGCGTCTTGCCCGGGCCGGCGAAGCTCATCTTCGACGGGCTCTGGCCGGCGGCGACCGCGAGATCGAGCTCGCCCGCCGACGAGATGTCGATGCCGGCGACGTGCGGCGCGAACGCCTGGAGCACGCTGCGGTTGGCGTTCGCCTTCATGCAGTAGAGCACGTCGACCCAATCGGGCAGGTGCTTCTTCAGCTGCGCGAGGTGCGCCACCGCGGCGTCCATGTCGTAGAGGTAGAAGGGCGTGCCGTGCTCGGCGGCGAGCGCCGCGGCGAGGGCGCCGGAAAGGGGCATACCGCCCGCCTGCGTGGTGCTGGTGGTGCTCATGGCGCTCTCCGTCAGGTGCCCGCGGTCATGCGCTTCACGACGCGCGCGGGATTGCCCATCACGATCGAGTCGGGCGGGATATCGGTGCGCACCACCGCGCCGGCGCCGATCACCGAGCGTGCGCCGATCCGTACACCCTTCAGGATCATGCAGTTCTTCGAGATCTGGACGCCATCCTCGATGATCACCGGCGAGATGTCGGCGTCGCCCGCTGGCACCTCCCAGATCGGACGCTCGGGATTGTAGTGGCTGTGGCCCTCGGTGTCGGCGACTGAAGTGCCCGACCCAATCGACACGAAGCGGCCGATGGTGATGCGGTCGGCGATGGCGAACCCGCAGCCGTGGCCGATGAACACGCCGTCGCCGATCTGCAGCACCGGGTTGCCGCGCCGCGGCGAGGTGATGCCGATCTTGCCCGAGATGCGGATGTTGGAGCCCAGCTCGATGCGCGTGCCGCCGAGCAGGTAAGGCATCCGGTCGACCGCGATCTGATCGCCGTGGACCGCGCATTTGGACAGGAACATGGGCGTCGCGATCAGCGAGCGCCGCGCCCACTCGTACATCTCGCGTGAGACGAACGCAGCGTCGGACACTCCCGCGAGCAGCGTGCGCGCCGGCCCCTTCGGTTGGATCGTCTGGAAGAGCACGCGCTTGGCGATCGGCTTGAGCGCGCGCTTCATGCTGTCGGCGATCGACATCGGTGCTTCCTAATACCACAAACGGCGTCGGCGATGACCCGTCCGGTCGTATAGTCCCGCGCAAATTCGGAGGGAGCTATCCATGACTCGTGTGACGACTCAGGTGGTAGGGACGTTGTGTGGTGTGGCGCTCGCGCTTGCCGGCGCGAGCTGCAAGAAGGAGGAGGCCGCAGCGCCCAAACCAGTGGAGAAGCCGGTGGAGAAGCCGGTGGCGAAGCCCCCTGAGCCGGTCAAGACCCTCGCTGGCGCCGAGCTGGCGAAGTGGTACCAGGACTGCTGGAGCCAGTTCAACGCGAAGGCATGGCCCGAGTTCAAGAAGTGCTTCGCGCCCGAGGTCGTGTCGGTGGACGTCGACACCGCGATGCCACCCGCGAACGGGCCCGACGCCGTGATCGCGGTGTCGGAGATGCGCGTGAAGGGTTTCCCTGACCTGGTCGGCGAGCCACAGCTCATCTTGGTGAGCGGCAGGAACGTGGTCGGTGCCTGGCTGCTCAAGGGCACCAACTCCGGCGCGATGCCGGGCATGGACGGCAAGGAGATGCCGCCCTCCAATAAGAAGATCGGCGTGATGCTCGGTCACGTGGTCACCGTGAACGACACCAACCAGGTGACCCACGAGTGGGGCTTCCTCGACGAGGGCACCTTCGCGTCGCAGCTGGGCATGAGCCCGATGCCGGCGCGCGCCGCGATGGAGAAGGGCGCCGCCAGCCCGACCGTCGTGGTCGCCAAGGACGACGAGACCGAGAAGAAGAACCTCGACACCGTCAAGGTGATGACGGAGGCGTGGAACAAGCACGATGCCAAGGGCGTCGAGGCGGTCGTCGCTGACGACGTCAAGTGGGTCGAGTACGCGGCGCCGACCGACCAGGACAAGAAGGCCATGATGGGCGGCTTGACGCAGCTCTGGAAGGGTATGTCCGACGTGAAGATCACGCCGGTCAACGTCTGGGCCGCGGGTGACTACGTGGTCACGATCGCCACGTTCGAGGGTACCAACGACGGCGACATCCCGATGATGAAGCTCAAGAAGACCGGCAAGAAGGTCGCGCTGACGTTCCTCGAGATCGACCGCTTCGAGGGTGGCAAGCTCAAGGAAGGCCACCTCTGGTATAACGGCATGGCGATGGCGACGCAGCTCGGCCTCGTGCCGCCCCCCGGCGCCGAGAAGGCGCCGGCCGCCAAGTAGGCGCCGGGTAGGCGCCAAGTAGGCGCCGGGTCGTCGACGCTCCCGCACGTATCCGCCCACGAGCGGCCCGCCCCGCGCTAAGATCGGCGCGGACCTTCGTGAGCGACAATCCCCGCCAGACCCTCATGACCGTCGCGCCCTTCACCGAGGACGCGCGGCGCTACCGTGAGCTGCTCGAGAGCGTGCACCTGGTCGCGGTGGTGCTGGACACGGGCGGCCGGGTCACCTTCTGCAACGCCTTCCTCGCCCAGGTGCTCGGCCGCGGCCGCGCCGAGCTGCTCGGCCGCGACTGGTTCGACCACTGCATCCCCGAGTCGCAGCGCGAGGCGGTGAAGAAGAGCTTTCTCGACAAGATCGTCGACGGCTCGATCTCGCGCACCGACGAGAACGACATCGTGACGCGCTCCGGCGAGCTGCGCACGATCGCGTGGAACAACACCATCCTGCGCGACGCGCAGGGCGAGATCGTGGGCACCGCGAGCATCGGCTCCGACGTCACCGAGCAGCGCCGCGCCGAGGCGCAGCTGCGCCACCTGGCCTTCCACGATCCGCTGACCGGCCTGGCCAACCGCTCGCTCTTCTTCGCGCGCCTGGGCGACGCGATCTGGCGCGTGCGCGAGGGCGGCATGCGCTACCGCTACGCGGTGCTGTTCGTCGATCTCGATCGCTTCAAGATCATCAACGACAGCCTCGGCCACGGCGTCGGCGACGAGCTGCTGGTCGCCGTCTCGGCGCTGCTCTCGGTGTGCGTGCGCCCGGGCGACACCGTGGCGCGCCTGGGCGGCGACGAGTTCGCCGTGCTGCTCGATCGCGTCGTAGGCGCCGACGAGGCCGCCATGGTCGCCGACCGGCTGCAGAAGACGCTCGCGGCGCCCATCCAGCTGTCCGAGCACGAGGTCTTCACCACCGCCAGCATCGGCATCGCCCTCGGCGATCCCGGCTACGAGCGCCCCGAAGAGGTCCTGCGCGACGCCGACTCGGCGATGTACCGCGCCAAGGAGCTGGGCAAGGCGCGCCACCACCTCTTCGACCCGTCCATGCACGCGCGCGCGGTCGAGCTGCTCAAGCTCGAGACCGACCTGCGCCGCGCCGTCGAGCGTCGCGAGCTCGCGCTGGTCTACCAGCCGGTGGTGGAGCTGGCCACCGGCCGCGCCGT
This sequence comes from Haliangiales bacterium, assembly GCA_046595695.1. Lineage (GTDB taxonomy): Bacteria > Myxococcota_A > Polyangia > Haliangiales > SHYZ01 > JBKJOI01. The sequence goes on from JBKJOI010000239.1 coordinate 10,418, forward strand.
CGGCCTCGAGGCGCTGGTGCGCTGGGATCACCCCGAGCGCGGCCGCGTGTTTCCCAACGACTTCATCGGCATCGCCGAGGACACCGGCATGATCCTGGCGATCGGCGACTGGGTCATCGGCGAGGCCTGTCGCCAGGCCGGCGCCTGGCTCGCGCTCGGCGAGCTGCCGCTCGGCGCGTCCGTGGCGGTGAACCTCTCGGCGCGTCAGCTCGCGCGCCCGGGCCTCGACGAGACGCTCGATCGCGCGCTCGAGGCCGCCGGCCTGCCCGCCGAGCGCCTCGAGCTCGAGATCACCGAGTCGGTGCTCATGGACAACCCCGACGCCGCCGCGGTGGCGCTGCGCCGCTTGCGCGGGCGCGGCATGCGCATCGCCATCGACGACTTCGGCACCGGGTTCAGCTCGCTCGGCTACCTGGCGCGGCTGCCCATCGACAAGCTCAAGATCGATCGCGCGTTCGTCGCCCGGCTGGCGAGCGGCACGCCCGACCAGGCGGTGGTGCGCACGATCGTCGCGCTCGGCGCCAGCCTCGGCATGGAGGTCGTCGCCGAGGGTGTCGAGAACGAGGAGCAGCGGATGATCCTCTCGGCGCTCGGCTGCTCGCGCGCGCAGGGCTACCTGTTCGCGCGCCCGCTCGAGGCGATCGACGTGCCGGCGCGCATGGCGCTGCGCCGGTAGTTCCGCCAGCACGCGAGCACGAGCTCGAGCTTGACTTCGCAAGCGCGGCGAGTAGCCTCTGTCGTTCGAAAGGAGGCCCGTCATGTCTGCGCGAGTTCATATGCGGTTGATTCGAGTTTGCGCGTCGGCGGGCTTCCTGCTCGTTCGCTCGTAGTCGCTCCCAGCACGTCGCCTTGACGTGGCGGGCGACGACGTCGGGCGACGGCGGCGGTCCGCGGCGCGCGGAGATTCATTCGTTTCGCGCGTGTGGAGTCGAGATGAGCAATCGTTCTCGGCCTCGCCGATCGGCCGATCGTGCCGGCGGCGAGGCCTCGTTGGTGGATGTGTTCTTTGCAGAGTCGAGTGAGGCGGTCGCGGCCTCGGATCCGGTGGCGGATCGCAAGTGCAGGCAGGTGTGTCGCGAGGTCTTCCGGGTGCTGGCGCAGGCCACGCCGGGCGATCCGCGGCTGGATGGCTTGATGGTCCTGGAGGTCGCGCCGGCGCCCGACGCGTCGCGGCTGGCGGTGCGCGTGCAGCTCGCGGGAGCGGTCGACGTGGAGGTGGACGTGGAGACGGCGCGCGCCGCGCTGGCGCGCTGGAAGGGCGAGCTGCGCGGCGAGATCGCGCAGGCGCTGCAGCGCAAGCGGACGCCCGAGCTGGTGTTCGAGCTGTCGTGGCGGG
>JBKJOI010000301.1:0-3276 GCA_046595695.1 Haliangiales bacterium
GCGCTCCGGCCCAAGGACGGCCTGGCCGCTGCCGAGGCCATCCGCAGCGTACGCACGCAGCTCGGCGACGAGGGCCGCTCGGGCAGCGCGCCGGCCGACGCCGCGCTCACCACCAGCGAGCAGCTCCCGGTGGCCGTGCTGTTCGTCGATCTCGAGCGCCAGCGCCGGCCGCGCATGACCCCCGCCGACTTCCGCAACGACGCTCACGCCGCGACCATCCGCTTCGGGCCGGGCGAGAACCCGGCGATCGACCTCGCCGCCGCCATGTCGATCCCGCGCCTCGACCCCGACGAGGACCCCGCGGTCGCGCTGGTGCGTCAGACCGTCGAGCCGGTGGGCGGGCGCGTGGTCCCGCTCCTGAACGGCTCGCTCGTGGTCATGCTCTCGGGCGGCGCCGCCGCGCCCGAGCTGGCCGCGCGCGCCGCGCGCTGCGCGCTGGCGATCCGCGCGGTCTCGCCCACCGCGTCGATCTCGCTGGTCACGCGCCAGGTGGTGGTCGACGACTACCGCGCCGCGAGCCCGGTGATCGACGGCGCGGCGGCGATGGCGCGCTCGCGGCGCATCCGCATCGACAAGCGCACCCGCGAGCTCCTGCCCGAGAACTTCGAGATCGAGGGCGATGATACCGAAGGCCTGGCGCTGGTCGGTGAGCGCCCGCCCGAGGCGGTGCCGCGCCGCCTGCTCGGTCGCGCCATGCCGTACGTGGGCCGCCAGTCGGTGCTGCGGCAGCTGCAGGCGGCGCTCGACGGCGCGGTCGACGAGGCCGCCGCGCACGCCGTGGTCGTGCTCGGCGAGGCCGGTGTGGGCAAGTCGCGCCTGCGCGCCGAGCTGCTCGCGGGCGCGCGCGAGCACCGCCGCGAGCTGGCCGTGCTCATCGCCGGCGGCGACGCGCTGCGCTCGGGCGTGCCGGGTGGGCTCATCGCGCGCGCGCTGCGCGCCTACCTCGGGCTGCCCGACGGCGCGCTCGCCGCGCAGCAGCTCGCCCTGCGCGCCCGCGTCGAGGCCCGCCTGCCCGAGCCCGATCGCGAGCGCGTCTGCGAGTTCCTCGGCCAGCTCGCTGGCGTGCCCCTGCCCGCCGCCGGCTCGGTCGCGCTGCGCGCCGCGCACCAGGACCCGCAGCTCATGGCCGACCAGAAGCGGCGCGCCTTCGAGGACTGGCTCGCCGCCGAGTGCGCCGTCCAGCCGCTGCTCGTCGTCGTCGACGACCTGCACTGGGCCGACCCGGTCTCGGTAGAGCTCATCGGCGCCGGCCTGCGCCGCGCCCGCGATCTTCCCCTGCTCGTGCTCGGCTTCGGCCGCCCCGAGGTCCACCAGCACTTCCCCAAGCTCGACGACGACTGGGGCCGCCAGGAGATCCGCCTCGAGCCGCTGCGCCCGCAGGCCTGCGAGCAGCTCGCCCGCGCCGCCCTCGGCGACGACGCCGACGCCAGCCTGGTCCGTCAGCTGTGCGAGCGCTCCGCCGGCAACCCCTTCTACCTCGAGGAGCTCATCCGCGCCGCGGCCTCGCCCGAGCCGCACAGCCTGCCGCCCTCGGTGCTGGCGAGCACCCAGCTGCGCATCGGCCGGCGGCCGCCGCGCGCGCGCCAGGTGCTGCGCGCCGCCAGCGTCTTCGGCCGCGTCTTCTGGGCCGGCGGCGTGCTCGCCCTCCTCCACGGCGAGATGGAGCGCGTCGAGCTCGCCGAGTGGCTCACCATGCTCGAGCGCGACGAGCTCATCGAGCGCCGCGCCGAGCCGCACGCCTTCGCCGGCGAGGTCGAGTACGCCTTCCGCCACGACCTCCTGCGCGACGCCGCCTACCAGATGCTCACCGCCGAGGACTGCATGATCGGCCACCGCCTCGCCGGCGCCTGGCTGGTCGAGCGCGGCGAGGCCGACGCCGTCGTGCTCGCCGAGCACTTCGCCGGCGGCGGCGTCACCCAGCAGGCAGTCTCCTGGTTCGAGCGCGCCGCCGAGCGCGCCCTCGCCGGCGGCGCCGACGACGTCTTAGCCCTGCGCAAGGCCGCCACCTACTACCTCCGCGCCGGCCAGACCTGCGTCGCCGCCTACGCCAGCGACAGCGCCGTCGCCTACCTCGAGCGCGCCGCCGCCCTCTGGGCGCCCCTCGATCTCACCGAGGCCGCGCGCACCCGCCTCGAGCTCGCCCAGGTGCGCGAGCGCGCCGGCGAGCGCGAACGCGCGCTCGAGGACCTGCGCATCGCCCAGGAGCACGCCGAGCGCGGCGGCGCGCGCACCGAGCTCATGGTCGACGTCCTGCTCCAGCGCGCGTACCTCGAGATGCGCGGCGGCGAGGGCGCCATCGAGCGCGCCCGCAAGACCGCCGAGGAGGCGCTGGCGCTGGCGCGTGGCGCGCGCATCCCCGAGCTCGAGGCCCGCGCGCTCATCAACGTCGCCATGGCGCTCGTGCGCGTCGAGACCACTGACACCAGCCGCCGCGCGGTCGAGCTCGTGCAGCGTGCGCTCACCCTCAGCGAGGACCCCGGAACCCTCGGCGCGGGCCTGTGGCGGCTCGGCAACGCCTTCCTGGTCGCCAACGATCTGGACCGCGCCACCCGTCTCTACAGCGACGCGCTGGCCTCCGCCGAGGCCAGCCGCGACGAGCTCCTCGCGGCGCACTGCACCGCGAACCTCGGCATGGTGGCGTTCCGGCGCTTCGACCTCGGCACCGCGATCGAGCGCACCCGGCGCGCGCTGGCCCAGTACCAGCACGTCGGTCACCGCACGCGCATCCTCGAGATGACGCTCAATCTCGGATTGTTCCAGCACCTTCGCGGTGAGACGAGCACCGGGCGCGCGTTGCTCGAGGGCGTGCTGGCCGCGGCGCAAGGTGACTGGATCCTCACCACGATCTCGCAAGAGACGCTCGCCGAAGCAGAGCGAGTCGATGGCCGAGAGGTCAGCGCGCAGAGGTACCTGCTCGAAGCCGCACGCACCTGTGAGCGCGTCGGTGTGCCCAGGCGGCAGGCGGTCTTTCTCGGCCTCTTGGCGGAGTCACTCTGGGCGACCGGTGATGCTGGCAAGGTGATCGAGGTGCTCGAGCAAGCCGCGCGAGCCGCGAAGGCGCTGACGCTGAGCCACGCATTTCTGCTCCTTCACCTGGGACCACTTGACGACGCCGCCGAGTGGCTCTCGCGCTTCATCGCAGCAGAGACTGACCCGCACCGGCGGTTTGCCGCAAAGCTCGCCCAGGGTCGCGCACTGGCGTGGACGGGCCGGTTACCTGAAGCAAGGCGCGTCTGCGACGAGCTACTCTTCGCCATGGAACCAGCGCCGGTCGCC
>JBKJOI010000445.1:0-6414 GCA_046595695.1 Haliangiales bacterium
AGCGAGACCGCGAAGCTGGAGACGCAGCCGATCATCCCCCAGAGAATTCCCGAGGGGAAGGTGACCTCGAGGGCGCGCGCCCGGCCAGCGCCTTCGAGGTCACCTTCCCCTCGGGAATTCTCTGGGGGATGATCGGCTGCGTCTCCAGCTTCGCGGTCTCGCTGGTGGTCGAGCGCCGGCGCGGCACGTACCAGCGCCTGCGCGCCGCGCCGCTGTCGCGCGCGCACATCCTCGCCGCAAAAGCGCTGGCCTGCTTCGCCAGCTGCACCGTGGTGATGGTGGCGCTGCTCGCCTTCGGCGTGGCGGTCTTCGACATTCGCGTGGCCAGCTACCCGCTGCTCGCGGCGGCCATCGTCTCGTCGGCCACCTGCTTCGTCGGCCTCATGATGCTGTTCGCGTCGATCGGCCGCACCGAGGCGGCGGTGGCAGGCGCGAGCTGGGGCGTGTTCATGCCGCTCAGCATGTTGGGCGGCGGGATGATCCCGCTCGTCGCCATGCCCGAGTGGATGCTGCGCCTGTCCAGCGTGAGCCCGGTCAAGTGGGCCATCGTCGGCCTCGAGGGCGCGATCTGGCGTGGCTTCGGCCCTGCCGACATGGCGCTGCCGTGTGGCATCCTCGTCGCGGTCGGCGCGCTCAGCTTCACGATCGGCACCTTGCTCTTCCGCCAACAAGACGAGTGAAGCGCGACACGCTCACTCGCACAGCACCCGTGTCGCCTGGGCCTTGTCAGCCACCCGAAGCGTCGCTCGGCCCGCCGCCGGCCATCAAGTACTCTCGATCCGGGCTCCTCTGGATCCGGACTCAGCGCGCTCTGCGTCGGCGTTTCAACCCTCCGGGCCGTTGCCTCCCGCCTCACGCACCGAGCGCGGCGGCGAGCGCGGCGGCGAACGCGCCGGCGGTGGCGAAGCGGTCGCGCGGGTCACGAGCCATGGCGCGCAGGAGCACCTCGTCGACGGCGCTGGGCACGCCGGGGACACGGCCGCTGGCCTCGGGCATGGGGGCGTGCACCACGTTGTAGAGGATCTCGGGGGTGTCGCGGCCGCGGTAGGGCAGCTCCCCGGTCAGGGTCCTGAAGGCGACCACTCCGAGCGCGTAGACGTCGGTCCGGCCGTCGACCGCATGGCCGCGCACCTGCTCGGGCGCCATGTACGCGGGCGTCCCCACGACGTGCCCCTGGGTGATGGTGCCGCCGTGGTTGCGCAACGTGGCCACGCCGAAGTCGAGGATCTTCCAGGTCCTCGGCGCGGGCGGGTCGGGTTGGTGCAGGAACAGGTTCTGCGGCTTGAGATCGCGGTGCACGATGCCGGCCTTGTGCGCCGCGTCGACGCCGCGGGCGACCTGGCGGATGAGCTCGACGAGCTCGCCGGTGGGCAGGCAAGGGCGCGCGCGCAGGTGGTAGGCGAGATCGTTGCCGACCAGGCGCTCCATGGCGATGTAGGGCAGGGGCGCGGTCTCGTCGCCGGTCTCGAGCACGCGCACGACGTGGGGCGAGTCCAGCGCGGCGGTGGCGACCGCCTCGCGCAGGAAGCGCGCGACCGTGCCGGGGTTGGCCAGCGCGTCGCGGCGCAGGAGCTTGACAGCGGCCGGGTCGCCGCCGCTCACGCGCTTTGCCTCGTAGACCTCGCCCATGGCGCCGCGGCCGAGGACTGCGCCGAGGCGGAACGAGCCGAGCACCTGGTCGGTGAAGCGGCCCGGACCACCCAGCTGCATGGCGCGCTCGAGCTCCTCGCGCGCCTCCATGAGCAGCGCCTCGCGCTGCGCGGACACGTGGGCGGCGAGCTGCAGCTCCTGGATGATGGCCGTGGTCGCGACGTACGAGACGCGCGACACCCAGAACGCGCCCGCGAGGAGGAGCTGCACGAGCAGCTCGGCCAGCAGCATGCGGCCCGGCCCCAGCGCGCTCGCGGTCACGATGCCGGGGTCCTCCAGCACGCCCGCGGCGATGGCGAGCACGAGCAGGGCGTGGATGCTCCCGCCCAGCGCGTAGACGCTGACCGAGACCAGGAGCCCGTGCCGCTGCGTGACGAAGTAGACCGCGAGCAGGAGCATGAGCGGCGCCGGGGAGAACACGCCGAAGCCGGCGTTCATGGCACCGCAGGCCAGGGTGAGCACGATCCAGGGTGGGGCGATCCGGCGGTCGGTGACGTGGCTGGCGTCACCCAGCACCTTCCAGATCCACACCGACGCGCCCATGCTCACGAGCAGGGACGAGCCGAGCAGCACCCGGCCGGTGGTGTCGTGCGCGAGTACCGGGACGGTCGCGAGCGCGGCGGCGCACAGGCCGAAGACGCCCCAGGCCAGGAAGCGGGTGCGTACGGTCTGGCCGAACCGGACCGCCTCGGCCGGCGAGCTGAGCGTCGGCTGCGTCGCGCCGTGCGTCCGGGGCGGCGTGCTCGGGGCGGTGCCCTGGGCGGACGTCGCGCTCCGCAAGGGCAGGGTCGCGGCCGCGCCGCTCGACTCGAGCTCGTCGTACGCGGGTAGCGCGGGCGCGGTGTGACGGTCCTCCTCGTCGATCATCCCCCTCCGCCTCCCGGGCAACGCCCGATGGTGCGCAAGGTTCATCATCGCGCGGGGCACCGGGGCTCGCAAGCGGGGAGGTCGGCGTGGAGGCTCGAGGAGGAGATCAGTAGGTCGCAGGCGCGCTGGCACAGGCGGGCAGGGGCGTGCCGTCCGGGCCGGTCTTGCCGATCACGTCACCGACGCACGACGCGAGGTCGAAGATCATGAAGATGAGCGTCTTCTCCTGCGGCGTCAGGCCCGTCGACGTGCAGTCGCCCGGGAAGGCGGTGTCGGGCGCCGAGTCGTCGCCCGTCGAGACGTGGATGTCGGAGAACACCACCTTGCCGCAGCGCAGGTCCTCCTCGACGGTGAGCGGGGTGGTGAACGACATGTACTGCGTCGACGGCTGGTCGTTGGTGGTGAGGTCCTTGAAGATCCATCGGTAGGCGCTCGGCTCGTTCACGGCGACCAGGCTGTGCTGGGTGTCGTCGATCTCGATCTTGCCGAGCACGGTCGATCCGCCCACGTTCACCAGCCACTGCGCGAGCGCGATGGCGCTGTCGAATCCGGTGCTGATATCGGCGATGATGTCGTTGCCGAGATCGGGCAGATCGGGGTCGACGGCAAACGTCGCGACCTGCGGCCACTCGGCCGGCCCCGACCCGATCCAGTAGTTGTGCCAGTGCGACGCGAACACGCGGCCGCCGACGGTGGTGTAGTCGTACATCGCCTGCAGCGCCGCCGCCGGCTTGGTGTCGATGTTCTGGTCGCCTTCGCACGACAGGAAGACCACGTCGTACCGCGACAGCGCGGCCACGTTGGCCCACAGCGTCTGCGCGTCGGCCATGTCGCCGCCGCCCTGGATCTTGTTGGCGCCGCCCACGCCGGCGTACAGGTGCACGCGGCCGATGCCGCTGCCATTGGTGAACTCGGCGTCGTCGAGGCCGATCTTGCGCACCAGGCACTCGAGCGCATCGGCGCTGCCGGTCGACAGCGCCATCTGCGGGATGTCGCCTTCCGACTGGTTGCGCGGCAGCCGGATGGCCTCGGCGTCGAGCTCGGTGTCGACGCACTCGGGCACGGTGGCGATCGTGGCGAAGCGGCGCCACTTGCCCACCTGCACCACGATCGGCACGTTGCCGGTCGCGGGCACATTCTCGAGCACGAAGTGGCCCGCGGCGTCGGTGGTGGTGCGTACCAGCGGATCGCCCGACAGGACGCTGTCGCAGCGATCGCAGCTCACGCCCTCGGCGAACTCCGCCGGCGTGCCGTTGGGCACGTAGACGGTGACGTTGTAGAGCGGCAGCGTGCCGTTGGGCGCGAACACGGTGCCGCTCACGGTGGTCGTGGTGGCGCCCGGGCAGTCGACCTGGAAGCACGCGAGGCCCTGGCAAGGACCGGGGTCGCCGTCGACGCCGACGCCCCCGTCACCGTTGCCGCCGTCGCCACCGGGTTTATCGTCGCAGGCAGAGGCCGCGAGCGCGAGCGCGCCGAGCGCGGCCAGGATCAAGCTCTGGGTAGTTCTCATGAGGCAAGAGCAGAGCACGTGCCGTGCCAGGAGATGTCAGCGGCGGAGTCGAGGGATTTCGCGCAGCTGCGGCCGCAGGTCTGACAGGCGGGGTCTCTTGACCCTACGATTTGTTGCGCACTGGACCGAAATTCGGAGACCAGGCCACAGAGGCGGGCGGTTGGGCCGTGTCGCCGGCCACACGATTCACGAGGCGATGAGCGCCTCGGCGAGCGCCTGGGCGAGGTCACCCGCGTGCTGCGCGATCAGGAGTCGACGATCAACCCCGGCTACATCATCGGCACGCCCGCGTACATGGCCGCGTCCTCACCGGCGAGCTTCCCTTTCGCGGTCGCGACACCCCTCCCGCACGCGGTCGACGCGGTCCTGACACCTCGCTGCGCTTTGAGGTCGGAGAGCCTCAGCGGCGTGACCTCGACGACGAGATCGAGCAGCGCCTCCGGGACCCGGGCGCAGGCCGAGCCGGTCGTCTCAGCGTGCCGTGACGTAGTCGCGCAACAGCTGCGCCTCGCGCTCGATCTCCTGCAGCCGGTGCTTCACGACGTCGCCGATGCTGATGACGCCGACCAGCCGGCCGTCGTCGAGCACCGGCACGTGCCGGATGCGCTTCTGCGTCATGGTGCCCATCACGCCGGTGATCGGGTCGCCGGGGGCGCAGGTGATGACCGGCGACTTCATGAGCTCGGACACCGGCCAGTCGAGTGTCTCGAGGCCGCGCAGCGCGATCGCGGCGACCACGTCGCGCTCGGAGACCACGCCGACGAGGTTGCCGTTCTGCAGCACCAGCGCGGCGCCGATACTCTTGCGGGTGAGCAGCTTGCCCAGCTCGGCCACGGTTGTGTGGACATCGACCGACACCACCTCAGAGCCCTTCGCTTGCAAGATCTCCTGCACCGTCATGATGAACCTCCTTTGCCCGTCTCCCAAGGCTGCGCCTGTCCTGGAAGAAGGCAAGGCCGCATATCCTACGCCTCCGGCGACTGTGCCCGGCCTGATCACGGGCGCGCCGGGGAACTTTGTGACCTTGGATAGCCAGGCGCCAGCATCGTGCAGAACGCGTCGGGATCCTTCACCATCTGCGTACGCAGGCGGGCCATCGCCTCGTCGATCAGGCGCGTGCCCTCCTCGCCGCCGATGATCTCGCCGCGGCGGAGGCGAGCGGCCGCAGCCCACAGCATCATGTCACTCGCCTCGAACTCATCGATGGCGGCCGCGAGCTCGTGTGCGGCGCGGTCTCGTTCACCGCGACGTATGGCGATGGCGCCCTCGAGCAGGCGCGCCAGCGGCGCGGAGTAGGGAATCGGTTCGCGTGCGAGACGTCGTGCGTCGCGCAACACCAGCCGTTCGAGCGCCGCGCGATCCGCAGGACGCTCCTCGAGCGTCGCGAGCGCGGCGCGCGCGCGCAAGTGCAGCAGATAGGTGCGTACGGTCGGGAGGCGCACAATGTGCGCGCGGACCATCGCCTTCCAGCGCGTACGGATGAGATCGAGTGCGCGACCGCCGCGGCCTTCGTAGAGGTCGGCCTGAACGCGCGCGAGCAGCTCGTGGTACTGCTGCAGCTGTTGCTCGGGCGAGCCCCATTGCGCCATGGCCTCGTCGACCTCGCGGCGCGCGCGTGGTACATCGCCTGCGGCCAGCCATACCGCGTTGGCCAGGCCGATCCGGACGTTGGTGAGCAAGTACAGGTCGCCGCGCTGCCGTGCGTCCTCCATCCACATTGGCATTCTTCGCGCCAGCTCGGCCATCTCGCCCAGGTGGAAAAGCGCCCAGCCGGCGAACGTGATCGTGGAGGCGACCTCCCAGTTCGAGCCGCTTCGTCCGGTCGCGAAGTCCTGCCCCGCACGGTCGCAGAGCTCGAGAGCCTTCCGGTAGCGGCCTTCGAGGTAGGCGCTCAGCCCATCGGCAGCGACGGTCCATGCGGAGCAGTAGGCGTCGTTGAGCTCGCTCGCGATGTGCTTCGCCGCGTCGAGGAACTGCTTGGTGCGTCGCCGCGCGGCAAAGCCGCCGATCCCGGCGCACGTCGCCGCCTCGATCGCGAGGCCACGGGCAACCCGCGTGGGCTCGCCCGCCCGGAGGGCGAGCAGCAGGTGCTTCTTCTGGAATACCTTGGCGTCGACAGGGCGGATGACCGCCAGGCAGGCGCCGACGGACCAGCAGATGTCGATGCGCGTCAGCCGGGTGGCGGAGAGCTCGGACGCATCGCGTCGGCGAAACTTGAAGCCGCGCAGGCGAAGGACGATTCCGTAGAGCACGAGCAACGGCAGCACGAGCCACGGACGCGGCATCTTCATGCCGACGGCCGCCAGCACCTCCTGGATGGCCCGCATGCCCTCGTCGAGGCGTCCGCTGCGCAAGAGCTGTTCGGCCGCCCGTCGCCGGAGCTCGAG
>JBKJOI010000583.1:0-6555 GCA_046595695.1 Haliangiales bacterium
GATGGTGCGGTCCTCGCGGCCGATGTCGCGCGCGATCTCGCTGATGCGCAGCGTCGAGGTGTTGGACGCGAAGATCGCGCCCGCCGGCACGATGCCGTGCAGGTCGGTGAACAGCGCGCGCTTCTGCGCCATGTCCTCGACCACGCTCTCGATGACCAGATCGACGCCGGCGAGCGCGCCGCGATCGGTGGTCCAGTCCATGCGCGCGAGCGCGGCGTCGCGCAGCTCGGCGCTCAGCTTGCCCTTCTCGACCGACCGGGATAGCGACTTCTCCAGCTTCGCCTGCGCGATGTGGTGACAGCCCGTGGTGGCCTTGACCACGATGGTCTGGTAGCCCGACGTGGCACAGACCTCGGCGATACCCGAGCCCATGAGCCCGGTGCCGACGATACCGACGGTCTTGATCTCGTTCGTGCTCATCTGGCCCCTCCTTTGTTACTTGTCGCCATCGAGGAGTCGCTTGGCGATCACCTCGTACTGGATCTCGCTCGTGCCCTCGAAGATGCGGAACACGCGGGCGTCGCGCCAGAAGCGCTGCGCCGGGTACTCGCGCGAGTAGCCGTAGCCGCCGAAGACCTGCAGCGCCTCGCTGGTGACGCGCTCGGCCATCTCGGCGCCGAACGCCTTGGCGTAGCCGGCCTCCAGGTCGCAGCGCTTGCCCTCGTCCTTGCAAGACGCGGCGTAGTAGCAGAGCTGGCGCGCGGCCTCGAGCTCGGTGCACATGTGCGCGATCTTGTGGCGGATGACCTGGTGCTCCGCGATCGGCTTGCCGAACTGCACGCGGTCCTTGGCGTACTTGATGGCCGCCTCGACCGCGGCCTGCGCGACGCCGACGGCGCGCGCGGCGGTCTGGATGCGCGCGTATTCGTAGGTCGGCATGAGCTGGTAGAAGCCCTGGCCCTCGACGCCGCCGAGCAGGTTCTCCTTGGGACACGGGTAGCCGTCGAAGCCGAGCGAGTACGACTTCATGCCCTTGTAGCCGATCGTGGGGATCGGGCTGCCGCCCAGGCGCGGCGGATCGAAGTCGTCGCCGGGCTCCTTCTCGACCAGCAGCATCGAGAGGCCCTTGTGCTTGAGCTTGGGATCGGGATTCGTGCGCGCGAGCGTGGTCAGGATGTGCGCGCGGTTGGCGAACGTGCACCACGTCTTCTCGCCGAACAGCTCGTAGGTCTTGCCGTCGGGCGTGAGGGTCGCGCGCAGCTTGACCGAGCCGGTGTCGGAGCCGACGTCGGGCTCGGTGAACGCGGCCGCGGTGAGCAGCTCGCCCGAGGCGATCCGGGGCAGGAACTTGCGCTTCTGCTCCTCGGTGCCGCTGGTCTGGATGAGCGTGCCGGTGATGATCATGCGCGTCATCACCGAGCCCACCGACAGCCAGCCGCGCGACAGCTCCTCGGTGACGATGGCCATCGACAGCGTGTCGAGACCCATGCCGCCGTACTCGGTCGGGAAGATCAGCCCGAAGTAACCCAGCTCCGCCATCTTGCGGATGACGGGCATCGGGATCTCCTTCTCCTCGTTGTCGAGCGTGTGCGCGATCGGGACGACCTCGCGCTCGACGAACTCACGGACGGAGCGGCGGATTTCCAGATGCTCTTCGTTGAGCAGCGCCATTCGAGCGGGTCCTTTCCAGGTCTGAGAAGGCTCGGCGCTGGGTGCGCCGAATCGTTCACACGTTTACTAGACGAACTTCAGTTTGTTTATGACGCACCGCAGTGTCAATGAAAAAGACCTCGTATTTGCTCAAGATATGGTGTTTACTCGGCAGGTCAATCCATTAACTAGTGAATGAGTTTGTAAATGGATAAGGATCTCATCGGTCAACGCCTGAGGCAGTTGCGGCTCGACCGGGGACTCAAGCAGTCCGATGTCGCCAAGACGCTCGAGATCTCGCCCGCCTACTTGAACCTGATCGAAAAGGGCAAGCGGACGGTCCAGTTTCCTCTGCTCTGGAAGGCGCTGCAGTACTTCGGACAGGAGCTCGAGGCCTTCATGGGCACGCTCGGCGAGAAGCGTCCCGACGACGCGCTCGCCAAGATGCTCGACGATCCGCTCGCGCAGACGCTCGACCTGGATCCCGACGACATCGCGGCGCTCAAGGCGGAGCCGAAGGCGGCGACCACGATCGCCGCGCTCTTCCACCTCTACAAGAACACGCGCGCGCAGCTCGACACCGCGGTCGACAAGCTGTCGGCGGGCGAGGTGCCGCGACTCGACTACGCGCCCTCCGACGAGGTGCGTGACTTCCTGCAGGCGCACAAGAACTACTTCCCCGAGCTCGAGGAAGAGGCGCTCAGGCTGCGCGGGATCTACAAGCTGGGTCGGCGCGTGCTCTCGGATCAACTCGCCGTGGTGATCGAGAAGCACTTCGGCTTCCGCGTCGAGACCGCGTCGCGCAGCGAGCCGTCGTCGGTGGTGCGGCGCATCGATCTCGAGCGCAAGATCGTCACCACCTACCCGGGGTTGTCGGAGCAGGCGCTGAAGTTCCAGCTCGCCGCGGTCGCCGGCATATTCGCGCTCGATCAGAGCGGCCTGCACGAGCGCCTCATCGCCGCGGCGCCGCCGCGCCACGCCGAGACCGAGCGGCTCATCAAGATCCACCTGGCCAACTACTTCGCCGGCGCGCTCATCTTGCCCTACGACGATTACTTCGCCGAGGTGCAGCGGACGCACTACGACGTCGAGGCGCTGGCGCAGATCTTCGAGGCCTCGTACGAGGCGTGCGCGCACCGGCTGTGCAACCTGGGCGATCCCAAGCGTCCGGGCGTGCCCATGCACTTCCTGCGCGTCGACATCGCCGGCAACATCTCCAAGCGCTACAGCGCGACCGGCATGAAGTTCCCGCAGCACGCCGGCTCGTGCCCCAAGCTCGCGGTCCACGCGGCGTTCCTGACCCCGTCGGTGATCACGCGCCAGTACAGCATCATGCCCGACGGCTCGACGTTCTTCTGCTTCGCCAAGGTGATCACGCAGCCGCTGCACGGCTCGCTGGTGCGCGGCACGACCTACTCGATCGGCGTGGGCACACGGGCCGAGGACGCCAAGCACCTGGTCTACGCGCAGGACCTGCCCGCCACAGATCTGCGGCGCACGGCCATCCCGACCGGCGTGTCGTGCCGGTTCTGCGAGCGCACCGACTGCAACCAGCGCGCGGCGCCCAGCTACAAGTTCGCCTTCGCGGTCGACGAGTACACCAAGAAGGACAACTTCTTCTCGCCGCTGCTCGGGGTCGAGGGGCGCGCACGCGGCGCCGGCACCACGAGCGGGGCGAGCGGCACGAACGTCCCGAGCGGCGCGAGCGGCGCGAACGGGGTGAGCGGCGCAAACGGCGCGAGCAGCGTGGCCGGCGTGGGCGAGACGAACGACGCGGCCGGCGCAGTCCCCCCGAACAGCGCGAGCGACGCGGGCGGGAATGGCCAGCCCTAAGCCGAAGGCGCGCTGGACCGACATCTTTCGCTCTCGCCGCATGGCGGTGCTCGCGGGGCTCGGCTTCTCGGCCGGGCTGCCGCTCATGCTGGTGGGCCAGACGCTCGCGGCCTGGATGACCGACGAGGGTGTCGACCTGAAGAAGATCGCCGCCTTCGCGTCGGTGGGCTTGCCGTACACCTTCAAGTTCCTGTGGGCGCCGCTCCTGGACCGCTACCGCCTGCCGTTTCTGGGCCGGCGGCGCGGCTGGATGCTCGCCATCCAGCTCGCGCTGGTGATCGCGATCACGGCGATGGGCCTGGTGAACCCGGCGCGCGAGCCGTTCGCGCTCGCGCTGTGCGCGCTGTTCGTTGCGTTCTTCGCGGCCAGCCAGGACATCGTGCTCGACGCCTACCGGACCGACCTGCTGCCGGCCGAGGAGCGCGCCGCCGGCACGGCGATCTACGTGGTCGGCTTCCGCGTCGCCATGCTGGTGACCGGCACACTCGCGCTCGTGCTCGCCGACCACATCGCGTGGCGCGCCATCTATGCGTTGATGGCCGCGCTCATGGTGGTGGGCCTCGTTGCTACCCTGTTCGCCGAAGAGCCCGGCGGTGATCGCGCTCGGCGGCCAGCGACGCTGCTGGCGGCGTTCGGGCTGCCCCTGCGCCGCTTCTTCCAGCGCTTCGGCCTGAGCGGCTTCGGCCTCGTGGTGCTGTTCGCGATGACCTACAAGTTCGGCGACTTCCTCGTCGACACCCTCAAGATGACCTTTTACAAGCGCGAGATCGGCTTCACCAACACCGAGATCGGCACGCTGACCAAGGCGTACAGCTTCGCTGCCGTAGCGCTGGGCGGGGTCATGGTCGGCGTGCTCGCGCCGCGCCTGGGCGTGCGCCGCTCGCTGTTCGTGTTCGGTGCCTTCGCGGCCGCGACCAACGTGCTCTACCTGCTGATGATCGCGTCGGGGAAGTCGTACCTCACCCTCGGGATCGCGCTCTTCTTCGACCACTTCGCCGGCGCCATGGGCGCGACCGTGTTCATCGCCTTCCTGATGTCGCTCTGCGACGTCGAGGTGAGCGCTACGCAGTACGCCTTGCTCACCAGCCTGTCGTCGGTGGGCGGGCGCGTGTTCGGCTGGGTCGGCGCCGATCTCGTCGCCGGCATCGGCTGGGACGGCTTCTTCGTGGCGACGGCGCTCATGGCCATCCCCGGGCTGCTGCTGATCCCGCTGCTACCGATCCGCGAGACGCCTGCGCTTGCGCCCGTGCCGGAGCCCGAAGGCGACGACGAGCGCGGCCAGGCACGCGACTAGCAGCGGCGCGGCGCGCCCGCGACCCGCGCTGCTGACCGAGCACGCGCAGCCACCGTCCAGGCTGTACTCGCTGCCGCCGGTGCCGGCTGCGTCCGGGTCGTCCACCCCCGCGTCGTCCGCGCCACTTCCGTTCGCGTCCACGTCGCCGGCGCCGGCGTCGTCCGCGCCGGTGGCGGCATCGACGTCGCCGGCGCCCGCGTCGGGCGGCGCGGTGGCCTCGCACGCGTCGCCGCGCCCGTCGCCGTCCGCGTCCTGCTGGCCGGGGTTGACCACGGTGCGGCAGTTGTCCGCGCCATCGCCGAGACCGTCGTTGTCCGAGTCCAGGTCGCGGAAGTCGGGCTGGCCGTCGCAGTCGCGGTCCACCGGGCGCGTCGACAGCGACTCGTCGCCGGCCTCGGCGGCGTCGCTGACGCCGTCCTCATCGGAATCCGGATCCAGCGCGTCGATGGTCATGCCGTTGTCGCTGTTCATCGGGCGCGCCGCCATGAGCACCTCGTCGCGGTCGGAGATGAGATCCGCGTCGGAGTCGGCGAGCCCGGGGTTGGTGCCGATGGCGGTCTCGACCGCGTCGGGCAGGCCGTCGCCGTCCTGGTCGGGATCGGTGCCGGTGATGCGCACGTTGTCGTGGATGCTCTCGACGAGCGGCGTGCTCTGATCGCCATTACCGTTGTCCCAGGTCGCCAGGCCGGCGAGCCCACCCTGCAGCGGCTGCGGATCGTCGTAGCTGAGCAGGACGTCGCCGGGCGTGCCGAACGAGCCGCTCTCGTCGGCGTCGAGGGCGCAGGTGATCGCGCTGCCGCTGGCCGCGAGGCGCATCCGGTAGGTGTGGCCGGCGGCGTACTCGAACACCGGCGCGGGATCAGCGGCGACGATGTAATCGTTCGTGCACTCTTGCGACGCGCGCACGCGCACCAGCACCACGCGCGGGCCGGTCCCGACGCTGCCGCCGTCGCACACGGGTGCGCGATCCCGGGTCATGTAGCAGGCGTAGTACGAGCCAGCATTGGCGAAGCGGACGACCAGGCCGATGCCGTCGTCGTCGTCGGAGCGCAGGTCGGCGGCGATGGCCATGTTGGTCCACGCGGGATGGCCGGTCAGCAGGAAGTCCTCGTAGAAGTCGCGCGGCTCGCCGAACTCGCCACCTTCGCCCTCGTCGCGCACCGGCGAGACTCCGTCGTTGGCGTCGGTGCGCCACGGATCGGCGTCGAACGCGGCGTCCCAGCCACGGGCGCCGGCGGGCGTGCCGAGCTCCGCCTGGTCGCTGCAGTCGAAGTCGTCGACGAAGTACACGCTCTGCGCGCGCGCGCTGGCGGCGCCGAGCGTGCTCACGAGGAAGCCCGACGAGACGACGATCGAAGCGTGCATCGCCGGTCGCATCGGGCCGAGCGTATCAGCGTTTCAGCAGAAGACGAATGCCTCGTCCTCCGGCGCGGCTCGCCGTCGACGGCCCTGGGTCTCGAGTGCCCAGGCGCGGCAGCTGTCGCGTCCGACGACAAACCCGGCGGGTCATGTCGCGCGACACGCTACGCGCGTGCCGCCAAGTGGCCGGAACCTCGCCGATTTCTCGACGCGGTCCGGGGCAGCGTGCGCATCGACGCGGTGGTCGCCGAGCTGGAAGCGCCGGGTCTGCGCTCGCTGGCGTGATCAGCTTCCATGGCGGCCTGGCGACGAAGAACGCGCCCGATGCGAAGCAGATCAAGGTGCTGGTACGGCACGGCGCCGACGATCCGTTCGTGCCGGCGGAGGAGGTGCTCGCGTTCGAGAACGAGATGCGCGACGCCGGCGTCGACTGGCAGCTGGTCGCGTACGGCGGCGCGGTGCACGCGTTCACGGTGCCG
>JBKJOI010000769.1:0-4837 GCA_046595695.1 Haliangiales bacterium
GCTCGGCCAGTGCCTGACCGCGATCGAGCACGCGACCCTGCCGCTCGGCGGCCACCTGGCGCGCTTCTCGAGCCTCGGTCCGAGCGCGCGCGCCGAGGTCCTGGACGCGTGGGCGACCTCGGGCCTGGAGCTGCCGCGGCTCGGCTTCCGCTCGCTCAAGGCGCTGGTCTTCGTCGCCTACTACCGCGACGCCGCGGCGTGGGCGCCCATCGGCTACGGTGGCCCGATCCTGCCCGGGGGCGGCGCGCCCGCGACAAACGCGCGCTACGACGCGCTGCTCGCGCCCGTGGGCACGAGGCCCAGGTGATCTACACGCACGACCACCTGCGCACCGCCGACGTCACGCTCAGCGCCGACGTGGTCGTGATCGGCTCGGGCGCGGGTGGCGCGCCGGTGGCCGCCGAGCTGGCGGCGCGCGGCTGGCGCGTGGTCGTGCTCGAGGCCGGCTCGTACTGGCGGCCGCAGGACTTCACCCAGGTCGAGTACGACATGTTCCCGCGCCTCTACCACGACAAGGCCGGGCGCACGACCCGCGACAAGGCGATCCACGTGCACCAGGGCAAGGGCGTGGGCGGCTCGACGCTGCACAACATCAACCTGTGCGCGCGCGTGCCCCAGCCGGTGCTCGACGAATGGCGCCACACGCACGGCTGGACGCACCTGCCGCCCGCCACGCTCGCCGCGCTCTACGACGAGGTCGAGCGCCGGCTCTCGGTGTCGCCGCTCGGCCCCGAGCACATGAACGGCAACAACGCGGCGCTCGCGCGCGGCTGCGCGGCGCTCGGCTACCGCGGCGGCTTCCTGCGCCACAACCGCGTCGGCTGCGCCGCGAGCGGCTTCTGCGAGCTCGGCTGCCCGTTCGACGCCAAGCAGAACGCGCTCAAGATCTACCTGACCGAGGCCGTGCAGCACGGCGCCGACGTGCTCGCCGACACCTGGGCCGCGCGCATCGAGCACCACGGCCGGCTCGCCGCGCGCGTGCACGCGATCGTGCGTGACCCGGTGAGCGGCCGCGCCAGCGCGCGCGTCACCATCTCGGCGCGCGCCGTCTGCGTGTCGGCGAGCGCGACCGGGACGCCCGCGCTCTTGCTGCGCAGCAGCGTGCCCGATCCTGCGCGCCTGGTCGGCTCGCGCCTCTTCCTGCACCCGGGCGCGGGCGTGGCGGCGCGCTTCCCCGAGGCGCTGTCGAGCTGGCGCGGCATCCCGCAGAGCTACGAGTGCACCGAGTGGCTCGACTTCGCGCCCGGCTCGACGCGGCGGGTGTGGATCGTGCCGACCTTCGCGCACCCGGCGGGCGTCTCGGCGGTGCTGTCCGGCTTCGGGCGCGCGCACGGCGAGCTCATGCGCGACTACCCGCACCTCACCGCGCTCTCGGCCATGGTGCACGACGCGAGCCCGGGGCGCGTGAACGTCGCCGGCGAGTGGGGCATCGACCTCGACTACGAGCTCGCGCCCGGCGACGCCGCGCAGCTCGTGCGCGGCCTGCGCGAATCAGCGCGGCTGCTGCTCGCCGCCGGCGCCGAGCGCGTCTTCGTGCCGCTCGCGCGCACCGTCGAGATCACCCGCCTCGCCGACGTGGACGCCGCGTTCGACCGGATCGCGATACGCCCGCACGACACCGACGTGACCGCGGTGCACCCGATGGGCAGCGTGTGGATGGGCGACGACCCGGCGCGCGCCTGCGTCGACTCCACCGGCCGCTACCACCACCTCGACAACCTGTTCGTCGCCGACACCTCGCTGTACCCCTCGTCGATCGGCGTGCCGCCGCAGATCACCGCGTACACCCTGGGCACCCACGTGGGCCGGCAGATCGCGGCGTTCCTGGGGTGATGCCTCGGCTACACTGGGCAGAATCGAGACGCCATGACCGACCGACAGAAGAAAGATCGACTCTGGTTGAGCCTCGAGATGCAGGTCGCCGGCATCCAGATGAAGCGCCTGAGCTTGCGCCGCAAGCATCCCCGGGTGAGCGAGGCGCGGCTCGACCGGCTGCTGCGCGAGTGGTTGCTCGACCGTCCTGCCGACGCTCCCGGACGCGCGGTGTCATGGCCAAGAAAGTCCGCGGCGAAGAAATAGACGACGCTCTGCGGCGCGTGGCGGACCGGTTGCGCGACCTGGCCGTGCCGTGGGCCATCATCGGCGGCATCGCCGTGTCCATGCGTGGCGAGCCCCGCTACACGCGCGACCTCGACATCGCCGTGGCAGTCGACGGTGATGATGCCGCCGAAGGCGTGGTCTTCGCGCTCACCAAGGGCGGCTACGTGGTGAACACCATGATCGAGCAGGCACGGGCCGGCCGGCTGGCCACCGTGCGACTCGTCAACTCGAAGCAGACCCACATCTTCGTCGACCTCCTGTTCGCGTCAGCCGGCATCGAGCAGGAAGTCGCCGCGGCGGCCGAGCCGGTGGAGCTCTTGCCCGGCCTTGTCGTGCCCGTGGCCAGGACTGGTCACCTGATCGCGCTCAAGATTCTCTCCGAGAGCGACACCCGTCTGCAGGATCGGATCGACCTCCAGGTCCTGGGCGCGATCGCCACGGCCGCCGACTGGAAGCTCGCGCGCGCGGCGCTCGTGCTCATCCGCAAGCGCGGCTACCACCGCGACAAGCCGCTCCTGCGCCTGCTCGGCGGCTACAAACGCCGCGCGCGCCGCTGACGCCGGGCGAACGCCGCGAGGACGAAGAAGACACCGGCCGCGATCGCGCCCGCCGCCCCCGCCCCCGCCGCGCCGCCGCCCGCGCCGCCGCCCGTACCGCCCGGCGCGTGGCAGCCGCAGCCACCGGCGCCGGCGGGGAAGCACTTGGAGAACCCGGCCACGGGCGCGACGCAGGAGGTGCCCGCGGGGCACGCGGCCGCGTCGGGGCCCGAGCAGTACGAGGTGCACACCGGGTCGCCGCCGCCCGCGGGCTCGGCGCACAGGCTGGTCGCGCAGTCCTCGTTTTCCTCGCACCCGGCGCCGTGGGTGCCCAGACACGCGCCGCCCGCGCAGGTCTGGTCGGCGGCCGCACAGTCGGCGTCGACCGCGCAGTCGGCGACCACGGTCAGCATGAGCGTGACGGCGGCCCGGTTCGCGCCGTTGTCGTAGGCGCGGACGTCGATGGTGTGCAGCCCGGGCCCGATGCTGCGCGGCGTGGACAGCCGGTAGGGCGGCGCGTTGTCGGCGACCTGGTAGACGCCGTCGACGAGCAGCTCGACCTTGGTGATCAGATCGTTGTCCTGCGCCTCGGCGAGGACCTCGAAGCCGATGGGCACCTGGGCACCGTCGGCGGGCGACGTGACGGTGACCGTGGGTGGCTCGGCGTCGGCGGGACCGAGCCGCTCGAGCAGCAGCTGCACCGAGTTCTGCACGGTGCCGCCGCAGCGGCACGCCTGCTCGGCGTACTCGCCGCACGGCGCCGCGACGTTCTGGAAGGTCTTGGGCTGGCAACCCTCCCGGTAGGTCATCGGGTCCTCGCACAGGTACTCGTGATCGAGGCCGAGCGCGTGCGCGGCCTCCTGGGCGAGGACCTCGCACGCGGTCTGCATGTCGCCGACCAGGCCAGGCTGCTCGCTGAACACGAACACGATCGACGACTCGATCGTGGGGTTCGCGCAGTCGGGCAACGGCGCGTACCCGCCCCAGTCGGTGGTCTGGCCGATCATGGCCGCGCGCCCGCCGACCACCGCCTCGATGTGCTGGCCGGTCGGCTCGTCCTCGGTGATCTCGAGCGAGAAGCGGTCGAACATGAGGCGCGTGCAGGTCACCAGCTGCGTCCACTCGGCGTCGGTGCCGCCGAACGGCGGGATCGTGCCGGCGCCGACCGACGAGATGTTGGACGCCGCGTCGTTGGGCGAGCCCATCGTGTAGCTGCCGCCGTAGCGGTTCAGGTAGAGGGTGCGGCGGGTGTGGTCCGAGCCCTCGCGCGGAGTGCGCGCGCCGTCGAGCTCCACGGGTGCCACCTGCGAACCGACGAGTACGGCGAAGGCCAGAGCCACATGCAACATGGTGCGAGTCTAGGCGTTTCCGCCGTCCTGGGCACGTGACCGGCGCACCTGGCGGCGCAGCGTGCGCAGCGCTCCGTCGACGTCGTGGCGGGGGCGCGCGGCTGCCCGCGGCGAGCCTCGCTCAGGCCTTCGCGGGGGCGAGCACGAACAGCGGCAGCTCGGAGGTGAGCTCGTCGCGGGCGGCGCGCGCGCGCTCGCCCTTCCAGGCCTTCTCGACCGCGGCGCGTAGCAACTTGCGCGCCTCGTGGATGCGCCAGCCGACCGTGCCGGGCGCGCAGCCGAGCACGACCGCGGCCTCCTCGTGCGAGAGCCCCTGCAGCGCCACCAGCACCACGGTCGAGCGCAGCGCCTCGTCCAGGCCGTCGAGCGCCACGACCAGGCGCGCGTAGAGCTGGCGCAGCTCGGCGGCTCGCCGCGGATCACCGTAAGCATCGACCGCGACGGCCTCCTGCACGCGCGGGTCGTCGAGATCGACCGCACGCCGGCGCGCCCCGTCGCGGCGCGCGTTGAGCGCGCGATTCACCGCGATCCGGTAGAGCCAGGTGAAGAACTCGCTGCGGCCGGCGAAGTCGTTCAGCTTGCGGAAGGCGCGCAGGAATACGTCCTGGGTGATGTCGTCGGCCTCGGCGCGCGAGCCGGTCAGGTGCAGCGTGAGCGCGTAGATGCGCGAACGGTACCGCCTGACGAGCTCCCCGAACGCAGCATGGTCGCCTGCCTTGGCTCGCGCGACCAGCGCCTCGACTTCGCGGGGGTCCACCTTCATGAGTCTATGCACGTTCGACCCCGGCTGGGCGATCTGCCTTGGCGCAAAACCATGTTGATTCACCGGGGCATCACCGTCGACGGAGCGTG
>JBKJOI010000902.1:0-7708 GCA_046595695.1 Haliangiales bacterium
CCACCGCGAGCGGCGCGCGCGGCGTCGGCGCGGGCGGCGCGTGCGACGCCGGTGCGCCCGCCGTCCCGGCGGTCCCCGCCGCCACGCCGGACACGAAAGACGATCCCCAGCCGGGCAAGGCGCCCGACGACGACGAGCCGCTGATCGAGATCGAGCCGCAAGCGGCGAACGATCTCGACGCTCCCGGCCCGCCCGACGATCCGGCTGCAGCCGAGCCACCCGGCCCGGCCACGCCGACGCCCACGAACGGCACCGGTGGGGCGACGGCCGGCTCCACGACGACCCCGACGGTCAAGGAAGTCGAGCGCCTGATCCGCGCCGGCGCCAAGGAGGATGCCTACCGGGGCCTCCTGCGGCTGCGCCGCGAGTACCCGAAGAGCGCCTACGTGCACTACCTGCTCGGCACGGTGCAGTTCGACAAGCTCTTCTACACCGACGGTCTGCAGTCGTATGCAGCCGCGCTCGCGCAGGACGGCGACTACCGCAGGAACGCCAGCCTCAACAACGACGTGATCCGCGCGCTCGGCAACGACAGGACCCGCCGCACCGCCGAGTCGCTCGTGGTCAAGCGCATCGGCCGTTCGGCGCTGCCGTACCTGGATCGCGCCGCCAAGGCCGACAAGAGCAAGTCGGTGCGCGACCGCGCCGCGGCGCTCGCGTCGCGGCTGCGCAAGCGGCGCTGAGCACGCCCGCGCCGCGAGGCGCTATAGTCGCCACGCCATGAAGGTGATCGTCCTCAACGTCGGCAGCACCTCGGTCAAGTACCACCTCTACGACATGGACACGGAGGCCACGCTCGCGAGCGGCGTGGTCGAACGCGTCGGCTCCGCCGAGGCGCTGCACAAGTGGCGCGTCGGCGACGCCAAGCAGGAGGCCAAGGTCAGCGCGCCCGACGCGCGCGCGGCGCTCGACGTGGCGCTGGCCGCGCTCGGCCGTCAGTTCGACCCCAAGGACGTGCGCGCGGTCGGGCACCGCGTCGTCCACGGCGGCGAGAAGCTGATCGCGCCGACCGTGGTCACCGACGAGGTCAAGCAGGTCATCCGCGCCTGCAGCCTGTACGCGCCGCTGCACAACCCGGCGAACCTGGCCGGCATCGAGGCCGCCCAGGCCGCGCTCCCCGACGCCACGCACGTCGCGGTCTTCGACACCGCCTTCCACGCCGAGCTGCCCGAGCACGCCTACGTCTACGCCCTGCCCTACGACCTCTACCTGGGCCAGGGCATCCGCCGCTACGGCTTCCACGGGCCCAGCCACCAGTACCTGGCGCTGCGCGCCGCCGAGTTCCTGCGCACCGACGCGTCGCGGCTCAAGCTCATCACCTGCCACCTGGGCGGCGGCTGCAGCGTCGCCGCCATCGAGAACGGCCGCTCGGTCGACACGTCCATGGGCATGACGCCGCTCGAGGGCCTGGTCATGGGCACGCGCGGCGGCGATCTCGACCCCGGCATCGTGCCGCTCCTGCTCGCCGGCGGCATGCCGCCCGGCGAGCTCGACGCGCTGCTCAACAAGAAGTCGGGCGTGCTCGGCATCTCCGGGCTGTCGGCCGACTTCCGCGACCTGCAGCGCGCCGCCGACGAGGGCCACACGCGCGCGCGCCTGGCCATCGACGCGTTCGTGCACCGGCTGAAGAAGTACGTCGGCGCCTACGCCGCGGTCATGGGCGGCGTCGACGCGATCGTGCTCTCGGGCGGCATCGGCGAGAACTCGGTGCGGGTGCGCGCCGCGCTCTGCGACAGCCTGGTCTACATGGGCGTGGTCGTCGACGAGGAGGCCAACGTCACCTGCGACGCGCGCGGCGCCGGCGTGGTCGACATCGCCACCGCGCGCGCGCCCACGCGCGTCCTGGTCGTCGCCACCAACGAGGAGCTCATGATCGCGCGCGAGGCCGCGCGCGCCGTCGCCGGGCCCAGCGCGGCGCGCCGCTCGGCCTCCGGGGCGCCCATCCCGGTCGGCGTCAGCGTGCGCCATGTGCACCTGTCGCGCGAGCACGCCGACGCGCTCTTCGGCCCGGGCTACGAGCTCACGCTGCGCCGCGCGGTCTCACAGCCGGGGCAGTTCGTGACCCGCGAGACGGTCGATCTGGTGGGGCCCAAGGGCGAGATCCGCGGCGTGGCGATCATCAACCCGCTGCGCAAGCAGACCCAGATCGAGCTCGCGAAGAGCGACGCCATCGCCCTGGGCGTGAGCCCACCGCTGCGCGAGTCGGGGAAGCTGGACGGGACGCCCGGGCTGAAGCTACGCGGGCCGCACGGCGAGGTGGTCGTCGACCAGGGCGTGATCCTGGCCCACCGTCACGTGCACATGCACCCCGATGACGCCAAACGCTTCGGGGTCGAGGACGGCAACCTGGTCAAGGTGCGCGTCGAGGGCGATCGCGAGATGGTCTTCGGCGACGTGCTGGTGCGGGTGAGCCCGCAGTATGCGCTCGACCTGCACCTGGACACCGACGAGGCCAACGCCGCGGCGCTGTCCAACGACAGCGTGGCCAGCTTCGAGGGCATCCAGTAGCCCGCGGCGGGCAGCGCCCGCCGCGGCCTTCGCTACCGGCGGGCAGCGCCGGCCGCGGCCTTCGCTACCGGGCTACTGCTGGTCGGTGCGCTCGACGTGCCAGATGCCGCCCAGCTCCTTGCCGCTGGTCACGATGGTCGTGTTGAACGTGCCGTCGATGGTGCCCTCGTTCATGACGCCGATGAACTCGGTGTCGACCTCGCACTTGCAGGCCGGGTCGGTGTAGCGCTCGAGCTTGCCGTGCAGCTCGTCGCCTTGCACGCGCAGCACCGCGATGCGGAGCTGGCGCGGCTCGGGCGCGCCGGGCAGCTGCATCTGGACCTCGCCGTCCGCGGTCTTGCGACCCGGGCGGAGCACGAACCGGATGGTGCCGGTGCGGCCGGTGTCGACGCTCGAGTACTCGCCGACCCAGGCGCCCCGCATCTTGAAGACCTCGTCGTCCTTGCCCTTCACCGGCACGCTCGTCACCGAGGCGGCGCAGCCAGTAGCAATGAGGCCGAACAGGAACGTGGTCATCAGAAACCGCTTCATCTCGATTCTCCTTTTCGCTGTCCCGGACATTTCGCGTTGCAGCTAATAAAGAGAATTACACCCGGATGGGTTGTTAGATCTGTCGTGCAAATCGCAAATTCGTTAGAAATTCCGATAACCTGCGTGTCCTACTCGTAACGGTTGTGGGCGGCACTGCAATTGCTACAAGGCTGGGCTTCCGGGACCCTCCAGCCGGGCCGATCCCGCTCGGGAAGATCGCTCTCCGGTCGCGTTAGAGGGGCATGCCCATGCTCCCATCGAGGCTTTTCGTCGCTCTGTCCCTGTCGGCGTCCACTCTCCTCGCGGCCTGCGACGACGGCGCCGCCGACGGTGACGACGCTCCGCTGATCGACGCGGGCCCCGCCAGCGACGACAGCGGCGCCGGAGCCTGCAGCTGGTCGCACCGCTTCGGTGGCGCGTCGGCGGATCGTGCGCTGGGCGTGGTCGCGCTGCCCGACGGAGGCCTCGTGGTCGTCGGCTACACCCGCTCCTACGACGGCGACCTCGTGGGCATGAACCCATCCGCTGCCGATCTGGCCGTGGTCATCCGCTACGACGCTGGCGGCGCGATCGTCTGGACGAAGATCCTGCCCGCCGGCACGCGCGCCGAGGACGTTCGCCTCGGCCTGGACGGCGACCTCGTCGTCGTCGGGCAGGCCAACGAGGCGACCGGCTGCGCCAACTACCACGGCGCCGAGGACGCCTGGCTCGCCCGGCTCGCCGTCGCCAGCGGCGATGTGCTGGCGATGACGTGCATCGGCGGCGACGACGACGACGACGCGACCGCGGTGCGCGAGGTGCTCCACGACGGCGTGCGCGTGATCGAGATGCTCGGCCGCTCCGACTCCGACGGCGACGGCAACGTGGGCGAGAAGCACGGCGGTGGCGGCGTCGACAGCCCCGACCTGCTCTACGGCACCTGGCACGACGACGCCGGCGCGCCACCCACCAACCCGTATGGCCACCTGTTCGGCTCGGGTGGCCCCGAGTCCGGCGTCGCCTTCCTGGCCGACCGCGTGCTCGCCGGCAACACCTTCGGCGACGACGGCGGCGACCTCGCCGGCACCACCATGCACGGCTTCTCCGACGTCTGGTTCGCCATGCTACCGGTCGCGAGCGCCGACTGTGGCCCGGAGGCCTGCCCGGTCACCGTGGTGCGCACCGGTGGCGACAGCAACGACACGATCCGCGCCGGCACGCCTGACGGCATCGTCGTCGGTGGCACGCGCTCGCGCACCGGCGAGCTGGCGTGTCCGCGCCCCGAGGACGACCTCGACCAGGCGTGGATCGGCCGCTTCAGCCGCGCGGAGGGCTTCGAGCAGCTCGCCTGTCTGGGCGGGTCCGCGGGCGACGAGGCGCTCGATGTGATCGGCACCGACGACGCGCTCTACGTCACCGGCACCACGGGCTCGGACGACGGCGACTTCGCCGGCGCCGAGCGGCTGGGCGACGACGTCGGCTACGACAGCGGCTTCATCGCCCGCTATGACCTCGGCGCCACGCAGCCGTCGTGGACGGCGACGCGGGCGCACGTGGGCAGCGCGGTCAGCTTCGACGCGGTGACCGTGACGACCGCAGGCTGTGTCGTCGCGGTGGGCCACGACGGTCTCGATTTCTTCGTGCAGGCGCACCCGCGGTAACCGCGGGGCGCGCCGCCTAGACGCTCGCCGCCGGGACGCTCCCCGCCGCCGAGACCTCGGCGAGGCGCGCGCGGTGCTCGTCGGGCAGCGATTCCTCGAGCGCGATGCCCGCGCCGCCGAGCGCGCCGCGCAGCTGCACGTACTCGACCAGCGCGGTGCGCAGGTAGTTACCGCGCCGCGACGCGCGCAGGAGCGTGTTCTTGGGCGTGTGCGTCGACGGCACGAACTCCATGGGCGTGACCTCGTAGCCGCAGCCGCGCATGAGCAGCGTGCGCATCGCGTCGGTCATGGTCGCGCCCGCGTCGCGACGCAGGTGCGCCGCGCTCCACACCGGCGCGAACGCACCCTCGCGCTTCTCGGCGGCGAGCAGCTGCCACTTGCGCGCGAGCTCGGCCTGGCAGCAGGGCGCGGCCGCGACGAAGTCGGCGCGCAGCCGCACCGCCAGCGCGAGCGCGTCGTCGGTGGCGGTGTCGCACGCGTGCAGCGCGACCAGCGCGTGCGGACGCAGCGCCGGGTCGGGCTCACCGCCGAACGCACGCGCCCACACCGTCGGGAAGTCGAGCCCGGCGATCGGCGCCGCCTCGAAGCGCAGCACCGTGTCGAGCCCGACCATGCCCATGCGCTCGCGGCACTTGGCGATCACCTTCTCGTTGCGATCGACGCCCAGGATCTGCGCCGGGTGCTTCCAGCGGTGCAGGAAGCACCACGCCAGCAGGTAGGTCAGGTACGAGCTGCCGCAGCCGGCGTCGAGCACGCGCACCGTCGGGAACGCCTTGATGAGATCCTCCACCGCCGGCTCGAGCAGCGCGACCATGTGGTTGATCTGCATGTACTTGCGCACCGAGTCGGCCGACATCGACGCGTCACGGTTCACCAGCCCGAGCGCACGCAGGAGCGTGCCCGCCTCGCCGGGCAGGAGCGGTAGCTTCTTGCCCGCGGTCAGCTTCTGGGTGCGCTCCTTGGTCCAGTACGCCGCGGCGCGGGCAGCGAAATCGGTCTCCCACTCTTCTTTCAAGACGGCTCCTACTCCCCGATGATCTTGACCAGCACGCGCTTGCGCCGCCGGCCGTCGAACTCGCCGTAGAAGACCTGCTCCCACGGCCCGAGATCGAGCTTGCCGCGCGTGATCGCGACGACCACCTCGCGGCCCATGACCTGGCGCTTCATGTGCGCGTCGGCGTTGTCCTCGCCGGTGCGGTTGTGGTGGTACCTGGCCACCGGCTCGTGCGGCGCCAGCTTCTCCAGCCACACGTCGTAGTCGTGCAGCAGGCCCGGCTCGTCGTCGTTGATGTAGACGCTCGCGGTGATGTGCATGGCGTTGACCAGGCACAGGCCCTCTTGCACGCCGCTCGTGGCGAGCTCGGCCTCGATCTGCGGCGTGATGTTCAGGTACCCGCGCCGCTCGGGCGTCTCGAACCACAGCTCCTGGCGGTGCGACTTCACGGCGTCACGGCTTTCCGTCAGCGCGCGCGAGCATCTCCGCGCACATCGCGCGCACGCCCGCGGCCAGCTCGGGACGCTTGAGCGCGTAGGCCAGGTTGGCGCGCAGGTAGCCGAGGCGATCGCCGGCGTCGTGACGCTCGCCGTCGAGGGTGGCGGCGATCATGCCGCCCTGCTGCGTCAGCGCCAGCAGCGCGTCGGTGAGCTGGATCTCGCCGCCCTTGCCCGGCTTGGTGTCGGCGAGCAGAGGCCAGATCGCGGCCGGCAGCACGTAGCGGCCCACGATCGCGAGCCGGCTCGGCGCGGTGCCGGGCGCGGGCTTCTCGACCATGCCGGCGACCTCGACGCGGCGGGCGTCCAGGCGCTTGCCCGGCGAGACCACGCCATACAGGTGCTCCTGCCCGGCCGGCACCTCCATGACCGCGACTGCGCCCTTGCCGGTCTCGGCGTACACGTCGATGAGCTGGCCGATCGCCGGCCGCGTCGCGTCGTAGAGATCGTCGCCGAGCAGCACCGCGAACGGCTCGTCGCCGATGACGTCGCGCGCCATCAGCACCGCGTGGCCGAGGCCGAGCGGTTGCTTCTGCCGCACCGACACCAGGCGCACCATGCTCGAGATCTTGGCCATCTGCGCGGCCAGCTCGGGCTTGCCGCGCGTCGCCAGCGTGTGCTCGAGCTCGTACGCGTGGTCGAAGTGGTCCTCGATCGAGCCCTTGCCGCGCCCGTTGACCAGCACGATCTCCTCGATGCCGGCGGCGACCGCCTCCTCGATGATCAGCTGGATCGTCGGCGTGTCCACGATCGGCAGCATCTCCTTGGGGATCGCCTTGGTCGCGGGCAGGAAGCGCGTGCCCAGGCCGGCGGCGGGGATGACCGCCTTGCGCACGCGCGGCGGGTGGATCGAAGACGATGCAATCATGCCCGGGAATCTAGCGCGTTTCGGGCGTATGTCGCCCGCCCGCGTCAGGCGGTCAGGCGCCCGGACGACGAAGGCGGGCGTGCACCGCCGCGGCACGGCGCTGGATCGCCTGGTCGTCGACGCCGCGGGGCGCGACGCGCGCGATCGCCTCGAGGTCGTGGGCGGCCTCGGCGTAGCGACCGGTACGCCAGCGCGCCTCGGCGCGCAGGAGCAGCGCGGCAGCGCCCGGGTAGCGCCCGAGCGCCGCGGTCGCGAGCGGCTCGACGTCGTCCCAGCGCCGCTCGCGCGCCGCGATCACGGCCAGCGCGCGCCAGGGCGCCTCGTCGCGCGGGCTGGCCGCCGCCAGGCCCTCCCAGAGCACGCGGGCGTCGTCCAGGCGGCCCTCGGTGAGCAGGGCGTAGCCCAGGTCGGCGAGCGCGTGCAGCTCGTCAGCGTCGTACGCCACGGCGCTCTCGGCGAGGACGGGCACGGCTAGCCCACCGAGACCTTGCCCATGCCCGCCGCGGTCTCGTGCCGCAGGTCGAGCACGCGCGCGACCAGCTGGCGCAGCCGCTCCTCGTGCGCCGACGCGCCGGGACGCGCGCCGCGCCGCACCACGCGCGCCAGCGCCTCGTTCGCACGACCCGCGTCGAGCGCGCGCGCGAGGTGCTCGGGCGGCGGCGCCGCGAGC
>JBKJOI010000916.1:0-4054 GCA_046595695.1 Haliangiales bacterium
ATCTATTCCACTTATTACTCTTGCCCGCCATCCTCGCCGCTTACCGCAGCGAGGCGCTGCGCACCGCGACAGCGATGCTGGCCGACCCACTGGTCTGCGACGGCGCAGCGGCAACCGAAAGATGGGCTGCCGCAGGCGGATAGATGGATTTGCGGCGCAGGGCATCCGTCCCTCAGTAGATGGGACGGGAATGCACTATGCATGCGAGAAGCGGTAGTCTCAGGAGCGAATTCGCAGAGCGAGCTACGGCGCGGCGGGCGGGTTCGAGCAGATCTCGAGAGTCGCGGGCGACATGTTGCCGTCCAGCAGGCACTGCATGCCGGTCGGGCAAGCACCGCCGACGCCAGCGCACGCGACGCCGCACTTCGAGGGCGGAGCGCCCTGGGCAGTGACGATGAAGCACTGACCCATACCCGGGCCCGCGAACATGTTGGAGCAAGTGGTGGTGTCAGCCTGGCCGTTGCAGGGCAGCGTGCAGAAGCCCTGGGTCGCATTCGCCTGCAGCGAAATGCACTCGTAGCCGGCAGGACACGCCATCTGCATGGTGCAGGCAGCGCCCAGGCTCGCCGCGTTGGCGGGGCCCACCGGCGGCGCATCGGGCTGCGGGGCCGCATCGATGGCGGGCATGGTGCTCGCATCGGGAGGACCAGCGGTGTCATCGTCGTCGTCGCCACCGCCACCGGTGCAGCCGAACGCTGCGGTGGCCAGGAAGACGATAGTAAGTACCGAGATTAGCAGGCTCTTTGCGCGCATGTACGTCCCTTTCGCTGGGTAGGCGACGGGATACTAGCGACAGGGAAAGGGCTTGGGAAGAAGTAGTGCTGCTTGCAGCATCTGTCAGCCGCGACACGCGACTGACAGAATCATGCGGGGGCGAGTTAGCGCGAGATGTGGAGCGCGGGCAGCTCGGTCGGGACGATCTTCGCGCCCGGCTTGGTCATCGGCGCGGTGATCGGCAGATCGACCGTGTACATGGGCGTGATGGTCGTGCAGCCGTCGTTCACCAGCATGCCACCGCTGTAGTGGTTGAACATCGCCGAGGTGATCGTGGCCTTGAAGCGGCCGGTGCCGGTCGCGCCCGTCTCGGTGATCGTGATCGTGCCGGTGTCCGGGAACAGGATCACGTCGCTGTCGAGCATGCCGGCGGTGTTCGTGAAGTCGCCGAGGAGGATCCAGCAGTAGGCAACGGCCTCGGTGCACGCCATGACGAGCGGCAGCGCGGTGCCGAGGGTCACGGGCTCGTCGATGCCGAACTGCAGGAAGTCGGTGCCGCCACCCACGACGAAGTTCCATACGAGCCGATCGCCCACGCCGTCTTCCTGGAGCGTGCGGAGGACCGCGCTGTTGCCAGCCTCGCCCTCGATGGGCATCTCGGTGATCGCCGCCGTCACCGGGCAGACAAACGCGTCGGGCGTCGCGCCCGCCGCATCGACCAGGTTCACGCCCGCGTCGGGCGTGCCCGGGACGTCATCGTCGTCATCGCCGCCGCCGCCCGTGCAACCCATCACACCCACGAGCGCCATCACTAGACCAGTCTTAAGGAGTGCCTTCATTACGTGTCACCTTTCGCTGTGCAGGGAAGCCAGGGACCCTACCAGTAGTGGCGAGCCAAAAGCTACCCCGGGTCAATCCCGGCAAATCTGCGTTACTAGGGCATCGGCGCGGTGATCGGAACATCCGCCACCAGATTGCCGATGGAACTCGTACATCCGTCGCCGACCGGAGTCGACGCGTAGGTCGTGGCCGCGATCTCGACGTGCTCGAAGGTGGCGTTCGATAGCACCGCCTTGAACTTGCCGCTGCCGGTCGGACCCAGCTCGATCACGTCCAGCGTGCCGCCGGTGGCCATGAGCACCTGCTCCGCGTCGCCGGTCCCGTTCGGCCGGTCAGCCTTGATGAGCACACACACGCCGCACGTCGCGTAGTCGAGCTCGTCGTCCTGGATCACGAAGCGGCCGGTGCCGATGCTCGTGGTCGAGAAGACGCCGAAGCCGCGCCAGAGCTGGATCATGAGCTGGTCCTGATCATCGTTGAGCGCCCCGACGTAGGTGACCGTCACCTCCTGGTCGAAGTCGTTGGTGCTGCGGACCGCGAACGACGCCCCGGCGGGGAGTAGGCCGATGTCGCCGAAGTCGGGTTCCACCGCGCACGCCTCGGCGATGGTGTCGGGGTCGAACCCTGCATCGGGAGTCGGTTCCTGGACGGCGCTGTCGCCGTCGTCGGAGCAAGCCATCACGGACAGCGACAGGGCCACGGCGGCGACTGTCAGCAGAGCCTTCATTACGGGGCTTCTCCGGGCAAGATGAGGAAAAGATTAGCCCATGCAGGCAAAGGCTGTCAGGGAAGCTGCCTGACAGGTGCTTGCACCGTAATTCCTGTGACGAGGCTCGCGCAGCCGGGATTCACCGCTGTCGTCGCAAAGCTGATCGGGTCGATCGTGACCTCGACGAGCGCCACGTTGGTCAGTGCCACCGCGATCGGATCGCCGGAGACGGACCCGGGGTTCACGATCTGGAGCTGGCCCGAAGTCGCCATGTAGGTCGCGGTGGGTGCGCCGTGACCGTCGACGTCGGCGAGCAGACGTACGCACGCGCCGCAGGTCGCGAAGTCGAGCGGCTCCTCGGCGAGATCGTAGGTGCCCACGACCGCGCCGGCCGCGAGCGTGCCGCGGCCCGGGTACAGCTGGACGCTCACCAGGTGCGGGCTCGCGCAATACGACGCGCTGACGATGGTCGCGCCCTGGTCGTCGCGGAGCGCCTCGCCGGGCAGGACGAGCACCGGATCGAGGACTTCCGGAACGGGGCATCCGACGACACCGCCGTCGAACGTGGGGTTTCCGTTGCAAGGGTCGGATCCGGCGTCGAGGAAGGTCTTCGGGAAGTCGTCGCTGCAGCCGGCGAGCGCGGCGAGCGCAACGACCGCAACGAGCGCGACGAGCGCGACGATCCGCATCATGGCGGCGCGGCGCGCCGGGACTCGAGCAGGCGCGCCAGCTCGTCGGCACCCAGGCCGGAGGACGGCGCGATCTTGAGGCTGGCCTCCTTGCCCGTCGACAGCTCGCGCGCGCTCACGTGCACGATGCCGTCCACGTCGACGAGGAAGTTCAGCTCGACGCGCACGCTGCCCGCCGGTCCCTCGGGCAGCCCTTCGAGCGTGAAGCGGCCCAGGTGCCGGTTCTCCTTCACGTTGGAGGACTCGCCCTGGAAGACCTCGACCGACACGAACGCCTGGTTCTCGCGCGACGTGGCGAACAGCTTGCGCGCGCGCGCCGGCACGCTGGTGTTGCGCTGCATGACCACCGAGAAC
Source organism: Haliangiales bacterium (assembly GCA_046595695.1). Taxonomy (GTDB): domain Bacteria; phylum Myxococcota_A; class Polyangia; order Haliangiales; family SHYZ01; genus JBKJOI01. Next base: position 3,307 of record JBKJOI010000916.1, read on the forward strand.
GCGCCGTCGCCGACCTTGATGCCGAGCGACTGCGGCAGGACGTCGACGAGCACGACGCCGTCGAGCGCACCGGTCAGGATGCCGCCCTCGGCGGCGGCGCCGAGCGCGACGATCTCGTCGGGGTTGGCGCCCTTGGACGGCTTGCGCGCGAAGATGCGCTCGACCGCCGCCTGGATCGCCGGCATGCGGCTCATGCCGCCGACGAGCAGGACCTCGTCGAGGTCAGCCATGCCGAGGCCGGCGTCGAGCATGGCCTGCAGGCAGGGCGCGATCAGCCGCTCGATCAGCGGCGCGGCGCGCAGCTCGAGCTCGGCGCGCGACAGCTCACGCTCGAGGTGCAGCGCGGCGCCGCCCGTGGTGGCCAGGAAGGGCAGGCGCAGCGTGGTCGTGGCCTCGCTCGACAGCGCCTTCTTGGCGCGCTCGCACTCCTCGCGCAGGCGGCCGAGCGCGACCGGGTCGCCCGCGAGATCGACGCCGCGCAGCTCGCGCGTCTCGGTCACGAGCAGGTCGAGGAGCAGGCGATCGAAGTCCTCGCCGCCGAGCGACATGTCGCCGGCGGTCGACAGCACCTCGAACACGCCCGACTCGACCGACATCACGGTGATGTCGAAGGTGCCGCCGCCGAGATCGAAGACCGCGAGGCGCTGGCGGCCCTTCTTGCGGTGCACGCCGTAGGCGAGCGCGGCCGCGGTCGGCTCGTTGACGATGCGCCGGACGTCGAGGCCGGCGATGCGCCCGGCGTCGCGGG
>JBKJOI010000179.1:0-3768 GCA_046595695.1 Haliangiales bacterium
TCGTTCTCGAGCGCGGTGTCGAGCGTGCCCTCGAGCGCCGCGTAGGTGTAGGCCTTGACGCTGCGGAGCACGAGCGGCGCGCCGGCCGCGATCTTCGTCGCGTAGGCGCGCGCGGCCGCCTCGAAACCCTCGACCGGGACGACCTTGTTGGCGAGGCCGATGCGCAGCGCCTCCTCGGCCTCGACGATGTCGCCGGTCAGCATGAGCTCGAGCGCCCGGCCCAGGCCGATGATGCGCGGCAGGTGGAACGTGCCGCCGCCGTCGGGCATGAGGCCACGCTTGACGAAGATCTCACCGAAGCGGGCGCGCGCCGAGCAGAAGCGCAGGTCGGCCGCGAGCGCCAGATCACAACCGTAGCCGGCGGCGACGCCGTCGACGGCGGCGATCACCGGCTGCGGGCAGGCGCGCGCGGCGCGGATCATGCCGTGGAAGTACGTGCGCATGCGCCCCTCGTGCTCGGAGGGGTTGCCCTGCCCCAGCGCCGCGGCGGCCTTGAGGTCGAGCCCCGACGAGAACGCGCCGCCCGCGCCGTAGAGCACGACCACGCGCACGTCCAAGACCTGCGCGGCGTCGCGCAGCGCCGCGATGATCGCGGCGTTGACCTCGACGGTGAGCCCGTTCTTGGACTCGGGCCGGTGCAGCGTGATCCAGCGGACGCCAGCCTCGTCGGCGACGGTGACGTCGTTGGTTCGGGTGGTGGCGGTGGTGCTCATGGCGCAGGTACCTCCTCGGTGACGGCGGGCGCCGGCTCGGCGCCGGCTCGGCGGTAGAACTCCGAACGTTCATAGTACTGGAGGCCGTGGCGCACCAGCACATCGACGGCCGCGGCCAGGGGGATGGCCAGCAGCAGCCCGAAGAAGCCCAGCAGGTGCCCGCCCACCAGCACCGCGAACAGCGCGCCCGCCTCGGACAGGCCCACCTTGGTGCCGACCAGGATGGGCACCAGCACGAAGCCCTCGATCACGTTCATGAGCGCGAACACGCCGGCGATGGCGACCAGGCGCGGCACGCCCTTCCACTCGAGCAGCGCCATCAGGAGCGCCAGCACCAGGCCCACGAGGTTGCCGACGTACGGGATCACCGACAGCAGCCCGGCGAGGATGCCGATCGGGATGGCCAGCGGGATGCCGATGATGGCCAGCGCGGTCGCGTAGAGCGCGGCCAGGATGAACATCACGGTGAGCTGGCCACGCACCCACTGCGCGATGCGCCGGTCGATCTGTCCGGCCAGCGCGAGCGTCTCGGCCTGGTGGCGTGGCGGCACCAGCGCGCGCAGGCGGTCGACCAGGCGCGGCCAGTCGAGCAAGAAGTAGAACGCGAACATCGGGATGAGCAGGGCCTCGAGCAGCTTGCCGATGAAGGCGAACAGGCTGCCGAGCGCGCCGAGCAGGCTGGTCAGCACGGGCACGCCCGAGCTCTTGGCCGCCTGGGTCAGGCCCTCGCGCAGCCGCTCGGAGAGCCCGCCCCAGTCGGAGGGCACGACGATGCCGAGCTCGTCCTCGAGGCGCACCGAGGCGCGCTCGATGAGCGCGGGGACCTTCTGCGCGAACTCGCCGAGGTCGCGCGCGATGAGCGGCACCAGCACGCCGAGCGCAGCGAGCGCGAGCACGAGGAAGCCGACCAGGACGACGCCCGCGGCGACCGAGCGCTTCCAGCCGTGGCGCGTGAGCCAGAAGACAAGCGGATCCAGGAGGTACGCGATCCCGGCGGCCGCGGCGACGGGCGCCAGGATCGGCGCGAGCGCCCGGAAGAGCAGGAAGAGCACGACGGTCGCGCCCGACCAGAACGTCACCCGCCAGAGCCGGTGGGAGCGCGCGGTGCGCACGAGCAGAGGGCCTCTCATGCCGCGCAGAGTACCGTGCGCGGCCCGCTAATCGAGCACTTCGACCAGCGCAACCTGGAGCGTCTGCGTCTCGCCCTGCGCGACGAGCAGCTCGTAGTAGCGGGTGTGGAACCGATCGTGGCGCACCTCGACGCGATGCGCGCCGGCGCGCAGGCGCAGTCCGCCCCCGGCGTCGCGCACCTGCGCGATGGGCCGGTCGTCGACCCAGATGGTCGCGTCGACGACGTCGCAGCGAACCAGGAGGAGCCCGGTCTGGACGCGCGCGGCTGCGGCGCCGCCGCCGCCGCTCCGGCACGCCGCGAGCAGCGGCGGGGCCAGGGCGATCGCGACGACGAGCGCGAGCGCGGCCCGCGGCTTCACCGGGGCATCTCCGTGCCTGGGGACGTCACCGGCGGCGCGGCGGGCGCCGGCGGCGCGAGGTCCACCTGCACGATGCCGCCCGCGGCCACGCTCGCCGTACCCAGCTGCGCGGGCACCGTGCCGGCGACCGCTTGCGCGCCGGCCCGACCGACCACCAGGAAGCGCACCTCTCCGCGCGTGACGCCCAGGACAGTGACCCGCTCGACGCCGGGCAGGCGCGCCACTGCCGCGGCGACCGCGGCCGGCTCCTGCCAGCGCTCGACGCGCCGCACCCACACGGTGAGCCCGCGCTGCGCGCGCGGCGCCTGCGGCCAGCGATCGGCCAGCAGCGGCCCCAGCGACGCCCCGGCGCGCTCGGCGGCCAGCCGCCACGCCGACGCGCTCGCCAGCTCGGCGCTCTCGCCGACGCCGGCCGCGCCCAGGCGCGACTCGACCAGGCGCTGCGGCGCGGCGCCGGTGCCGTCGACGACCCGCACCAGCACGTCGGCCTCGGCGCCGCGCAGGCGCGTGCCGCGAATCGCCCCACCCTCGCGCAGCACCGCCGACGCGACCACCGTCACGCGCGCACCCTCGGCGTGGCCGAGCCGGAGCACGCTGGCGTCGTCCTGCGGGACCTCGGCGCGCTGCGCGACCGCGACCTCCCAGCCGCGCGTGCCCAGCTCGCGGGTCAGCCGTTCGACCAGCGGCTCGACCTCGACGCCGCCGATGACCAGGATGGCCAGCTTGGGGCGGCCGGGCGCGACCGGCACCGGCTTGCCGCCGGCGCCTTCGCCGACCTGGCCACCCACGCCGACGGCCGGATCGCCGACCAAGGGGATGGTCAGCGCGCGCAGGTCGTTGCGCAGCAGCGCGTCGCCGACGATGGCCTCGACATGCACCTGGTAGACCGCGCCCTCGGCGCCCTCGTCGAGGACGCGGTGGCTCACCACGTAGGCCTTGGCGCGACGCAGCACGCGCGTCTTGATCGCCTCGGCCTTGGCCTTGCGCGTCTCGGGCGTGACCAGCGTGCCGATCACCTGATCCACGGCCTGGCGGAAGGCGTCGTCGAGCGCGCGCCGGCGCGTCTTCTCGGCGTCGTCACCGCCCGCCTGCACCTGACCGAGCGCCTCGACGGTCACATCGGCGTGCGCCGCGCGCTGCTCCCACGCGAGCGTCAGCAGCACCACGAACGCGCTCGCAAGCACGCGAATTCCGGTCATTTCCTGGCTCCTTCGATCACCACGAGGATCAACGCACCAGCCCGCGCCGCTGATTCCAGCTCGGCCGCGTCCAGCTCGACGGTCAGCGTGCCGTCGTTCTTGTCGTATCCCGTGGCGGCCACCGGGCGCGCGCGCGCACCGGCGCGCACATCGGCAGCGGCGCCGGCGGGCGTCTCGTGCCACACCGTGGGGAACGCGAGCGGCTTGCCGTCACCACCGCGCGCGCTCAGGCGGACCCCGAGCACCGGCCGCACCGTGGTCTTGCGGGCATCGATCACCAGCGCCGTGGGCGCCGCGGGATCCGCTGCAGGCGCCGGCGGCGCGCTCACCGCGGCGCGCACCGCCTCGAGCGGCGCCCCGAGCGTC
>JBKJOI010000346.1:0-5261 GCA_046595695.1 Haliangiales bacterium
CGCAGCGCCGCGCTGCGCTGGGCGCCCGTCGGTGGCCACCTGCGCAAGCGCGCGGCGCGCCGGCTCGCCGCCACGCTGCGGGCGCGCGCGCTCGCCGAGGGCGTGGCCACCGAGAAGGACCGCGAGCTGGTGCGCGAGGCCGCGGCGCTCTTCGAGGAGGCCGGCGACTTCGGTGACGCCGGCACCACCTGGGAGCTGTGCGGCGACGACGACGCGGCGGCGCGCGCCTTCGAGAAGGGCGGCCTGGTCGACAAGATGGAGCAGGCCATGGCGCGCGACGAGAAGCGCGCGCGCGGCTCGCGCCGGCTCAAGGAGGCCTTCGAGGAGTACGACCTGCATTTCAAGGGCGGCGATCGCGAATCGGCGCGCTCGGCGCTGCAGCGCTGCGTGGACATCGCCGAGGACAAGGGCGAGTACCGGCGCCGGCTCGCCGAGCTGGACGCGCGCCGGCTCGCCGACGGCCGGGTGGCGCTGGCGGCGCGCCCGGGCGGCCAGCTCATCGTGGTGGTCGGGCGCGGCGTCGCCTCGCTGGGCCGCGACGCCAGCTGCGATCTGGTCCTCCGTTCGGGCGGCGTCTCGCGCACGCACGTGGAGATCGTCGCCGATGCGACCGGCTTCCGCGTCCGCGACGCCGGCTCGCGCAACGGCACGCTCCTGGGCGGCATGCTGGTGGCCGGCGAGCTGCCGCTCGAGGGCACCGGCCAGCTCGGCCTGGGCGAGGACTGCGCGGTCGAGTTCCGCGTCGACGCCGCCGGCACCTCGCTCAGGCTATCGGTGGCGCGCGGGCTCGACAAGGGCGTCATCGCGCTGGTGCTGGGCGCGGGCGCGCGCGCCCCGGTGGTCGACAGCGGCCTGCGCGCCACGCTTCACTTCTCGGGCGGGCGGCCCTACTTGGAGGCCGACGGCGGCCGGCCGATCCGCCTGAACGGCGCGCGCATCGCGCGCGGCGCGGTGCAGCTGGTGCGCCAGGACGTCGTCGTCGTCGACGACGTCGAGGTGGAGGTGGTGTGAGCTTCGGCGATCGGATGCGAAGATGGCTGGCCGGCACGCCGGCACGACGCGGGCCCGACGACCCGGCGGAGGCCATCTTCGCCCTGCCCGCCGGGCACCCGCCGACCCCGGCCTCGCCGCAGGTCGCGGCCGAGGCCTGGCTCGCCGAGGCGGTCACGCGCGCCGCCGCCGGCCTGGCCGCCGACCCGGTCGAGCTGCGCCGGCACCTCGACGCGTTGATCAGCGACGGCCACGAGCGCCTCGCGATCGAGTGGATGGACAAGCAGGCCCGCGCGCACGCCGGCTGCGCGGCCGCGCTCGCCGCCGAGCTGGGCTTCCGCGCGGCGACGCTGCGCGCCGGCCGCGGCGAGCTGCGCGAGGCGCTCGCCACGCTCGAGGCGCTCGCGCAGCACCCCGGCTACGCGGCGCGCGCCAGCTTCCTGCTCGCCGAGCACCACCGCCGCGAGGGCGACCTGCGCACCGCGCTGCGCCACCTCGAGGCCGTGCTCGCCGTCGATCTCGATTACCCCAACGCGCGCGTGCGCGCGCAGGCGCTGCGCGCCTTGCTGGGCGCCTCGGCGCAGGCGCCCGCGGCCACCGGCGACACCATGACCGGCGTCGAGGGCGGCAACGTGCGCAGCGCGCGCTACCAGCTGGTGCGCCAGCTCGGCCGCGGCGCCTCGGGCGTGGTCTACCTGGCGCGCGACGTCGAGCTCGAGCGCGAGGTCGCGGTCAAGCTGCTGCACCCGCACCTGGCGGCCGCCGCCACCGCCGACGCTCGCGGCCGCTTCTTCGCCGAGGCGCGCGTGGCCGCCGCGCTGCGCCACCCCGGCATCATCGCCATCCTCGATCTCGACGAGGCGCACAAGCGCATCGTCATGGCGTACATGGCCGGCGGTACGCTGCGGCAGCGCCTGGCCGCCGGGCCGCTGCCGGCGCTCGAGGCGATCGAGCGCCACGTCGAGCTGTGCTCGGCGCTGGCGGCGGCGCACGCGCGCGGGGTCGTGCACCGCGACCTCAAGCCGGCCAACCTGATGCTGCGCGGCGACGCCGAGCGCGGCGACCTGGTGCTGACCGACTTCGGCGTCGCCCACCTGTCGGGCGCCGATCGCCGCTCGGGCGGGCGCGAGCCGGTCGGCACGCTGGCGTACATGCCGCCCGAGCAGCGCCGCGGCGGCGACGCCGAGCCGGCCGCCGATGTGTGGGCGGCCGCGGTGATCTGCTTCGAGTGCCTGACCGGACGGCTGCCCTGGTCGCCCGACGTGTTGCTCGCGGGCCGGCGCCAGGACGGCGATCTCGCGCTCCCCGAGGCGGTGCGCGCCGCGCTCGGCCCGGCAGCGGATCAGGCGGCCGCCCACCTGGCGGCGCTCGGCGCGCAGGATCCCGCGCAGCGCCCCGACGCGCTCGCCGCGCTGGCCAGCGCGCGCGCGCTCGCCGACGCGATCCGCCACGGCGACGAGCTGCGCGCGTACGCGGCCGAGCTGGAGGCGCTCCGCTCGTGCTAGTTTCCGCGCGCATGAGCCGGATAGCCCTGTCGTTGCTGGCGATCGCCATCCTCGCCGTCGCGCTCGCCGGGGCCGGCTGCAAGGAATCCCCCAAGCCCGCGATCACCGCGGCGTGGAAGGACGAGTTCGAGCGCTCCGCGCTGGGCGGCGACTACCTGGCCACCGACCCCGACTCGTACCGGCTCACCGGCGGCCAGCTGAACGCCTCGGGCGCCTACAACCACCCGCTGTGGCTGCTGCGCAAGCTGCCGCGCGACGCCTCGATCGAGCTCGACGTGAAGTCGAGCTCGCCCTCCGGCGACATCAAGCTCGAGGCCTGGGGCGACGGCGCGCACCACGCGCCCAGCAAGGCCAAGGTCCAGTACACCTCGACCGGCTACGTGTTCATCCTCGGCGGCTGGGAGAACACCGCGTCGATCATCGCCAAGCAGAGCGAGCACGGCAAGGACGTGGTCAAGCGCAGCGATCGCAAGGTCGAGCTCGGCCGCGTGTACCACGTGAAGATCGTGCGCAAGGGCCCGCGCATCGATTGGTTCGTCGACGACATGACCGCGCCGTTCCTGACCCTGGAGGACGCCCAGCCGCTCGAGGGTGACGCGCACGCGTACTTCGCGTTCTCCAACTGGGAATCGGACGTCTGGTTCGACAACCTGACGATCACGCCGCTTTGAGCGCGGACGCCCCGGCGCCGGACGCCCCGGACACGCGCACCAGGTGGAACGCGCGCTTCGCCGCGGCCACGCCGGAGCTCGCGCCGCACCCGCTCGTGACGGTGCTGCAGGTCACCGCCGGCGCGCGCGTGCTCGAGCTGGCCTGCGGACCCTCGGGCAGCGCGCTCGCGCTCGCGGCCGCCGGCGCCCAGGTGCTCGCCGTCGACGTCTCCGACGTGGCGCTCGCGCAGCTGGCCGCCGAGGCCGCGCGGCGCGGGCTCGCGGCGCGGCTGACCACGCTGCAGGCCGACCTGGGCGCCTGGACGCCGCCCGCGGCCGGCTTCGACCTGGTCTTCGCGACGCGGTTCTGGGACGCGGCGGTGTTCGCGCGCGCCGCCGCCGCGGTCGCGCCCGGCGGCACGCTGGCGTGGGAGACCTTCACGCTCGCCGAGCGCGCGCACCGGCCCGGCTTCGCGGCGGCGTTCTGCCTGCGGGACGGCGAGCCCGCGTCGCTCCTGCCGCCCGACTTCCAGGTGCTGCGCGCCGAGGATCTCGACGACGGCAAGAGCGCGACCCGGCGCCTGGTGGCGCGGCGCGGCTGAGCGTGCGCCCCACCCTCACCTGGCCCGGCCGTGGCCGCGCGGTCGTGCGCGACGCGAGCGGCCGCTGGCGCTTCGGCGAGCGGCCCGCCGCGAAGCTCGACCTGCGCGCGGCCGGGCGCACCGGGCGCGCGCCGCGCGCGCTCGCCCAGGCCAACCTGCTGGTCCACGGCGAGGCCCTCGCCGCGCTCGCCGCGCTCTTGCCCACGCACGCCGGGCGCTTCCGCCTCTGCTACATCGATCCGCCCTTCAACACCGGCCAGGATCTGGGCGCCTACGACGACCGCACCGACTGCGGCGTCTGGCTCTCCGCCATGGAGGAGCGCCTGGCCGCGGCGCGCGCGCTGCTCGCGCCGGGCGGCTTCCTGGTCGTGCACGTGAACGAGATCGAGCAGGCGCACCTGCGCGTGCTGCTCGACGAGGTCTGGGGCAGAGATGCACGCGTGGCGCAGATCGCGTGGCAGCGCGCGCCCGATCGCACGGTGCTCGGCCAGGGCCACACGCTGGTGCCGGATCACCTGGAGTACTTGCTCGTCTACACGCACGGCGCGGCGCCCGCCGGCTGGCCGCGCCCGCAGCGGGTGCAGCCGCTGCCCGAGAAGACGCTCGCGAGCTACGGCCGCACCCTGGTGCCCTCGGCGGCCTCCGAGCTGGTCGACGAGTTCGACGACGGCGCGGGCGAGCGCGTGCGCATCCACGCGCACGCGGGCTACCAGCTCGAGCGCGTGCCCGCCGCGCTGCTGCGCCGCGCCGCCGGCGACGCCCGCCTGCTCGGCGACCGCTTCGCGCGCCTCGCGCGCACCACCAACCAGCAGCCCGAGAGCACCTTCCAGCAGACGCTGCTCGCGCGCATGCCCGCGCGCCACGTGCTCTACCGCGCCGAGTTCGTGCAGCAGCGCGGCAAGCACGCCGGCGCGCGCGCGCGCCACTACCTGAACGGCAACGTGGTGCTGTGGCTGCGTGACGTCGCGCGCGTCGAGGACGGCCGGCTGGTACGCGTGGCCGACCTGAACAACCTGTGGACCGCCGACGAGATCCCGATCACCGGCGTGGCCGGCGAGGGCGGCGTGAGCTTCCGGCGCGGCAAGAAGCCGGAGCGCCTGCTCGAGCGCGTGATCGACGCGTTCTCGCGCCCGGACGACTGGGTGCTCGACTTCTTCGGCGGCTCGGGGACGACCGCGGCGGTCGCCGAGCGGCTCGGCCGGCGCTGGGTCCTGGTCGAGGCCGGCGAGCACGCGCTCACGCACTGCGAGCCGCGCCTCGCGCGGTCATGCGCCGCGACCGACGGCGGCTTCGTGCGCGTGCAGCTGGTGCAGGCGAAGGGCGCGCGTGCGCGGAGCCGGGCCTAGAACGCTCTAACGTATTACCTTGCCACAGTGAAGATGACGGGTTGACGGCGCAGCCTTGGCGTCGACGTGGCCGCGGGAAGCAGGTCGGAGCTGCCGACAAGCGCGGGCGGAGCGCGGCGAGCGCGGCGAGCGTGGCGAGCGTGGCGAGCGCGGCGAGCGTGGCGAGCG
>JBKJOI010000364.1:0-8624 GCA_046595695.1 Haliangiales bacterium
CGACGCCGGCGCGGCGGCCACGGCGGCCACGGCGGCCACGGCGGCCACGCGCACCGCCTGGCTCGCGGTCGCGACGAGGGCACGCCAGAGCGGCAAGCAGGCGGGCGAGGCGCGTGCGCTCGTGGCGCTGGCCGCCGACGCTGGCGCGTTCGCGGCGCTGGCCGCGCGCGGCGACAGCGCGCGCCTGTGGTGGCGCCAGGGCGTCGAGGTCACGCGCTTCGCGGACGGCCCAGCGCGCGCCGCCGCCGAGCGTGCGCTGGCGCGCTGGCGGCAGACGCTGCCCCGGCTCGTCGGCGGCGGCACGCCAGGCAACGATGGCGACGCCACCGCGCTCGCCCGCGCCGTCTCCGGGGCCGGCGACGCCTTCGACCCGGCCGCGTTCGCCAGCCCGGCGGCGCTCCCCGACACCGACGTGCCGCCGCCGGGCGCGTACCCCTTCGTCGCGCCGCTCGTGCCCGCCGGCTGCCCCGACGCGCCGCTCGAGCGTGCCGGCCTGGGCAATGTGGCGCGCGCCTTCGTCACCGATGCCGAGCTGGGCGCCGAGACCGCGCGCGACTGGATCGACGGCGCGGTCGTGCCACACTGCCGCGGCCTGGCCATCGTGGTGCTGCTGCTCGAGCAGGGCGATCCCGCGCGCGCCCGCGCCTTTGCCGACGAGCTGATCGCGATCGAGCCGGGCGACGCCGCGTCGCTCGCGCTGGCGCTGCGCGCCGCCGCGGTGCAGCGCGATGCGCCGGCGGCGCACCTCTACCTCGAGCAGGCCGAGTTCTGGTCGTCGGCGCGCGGCGTGGCCAGCGTCGCCGCGGCCGCCGCGTTCCAGCGCGCCGGGCTGCCCATCGACGCGATCGCGGCGGCGCGCCGTGGCCTCTCGCTCGCCGACGGTGCGATCCGCTGGGCGGCCTACGAGGCGCTCTACGCGGCGAGCCGCGCCGCCGGCCGTGACGACGACGCGCGCACCGTGCTCGCGGCCTACCTGGGCGAGCTGCCGGAGCGGCTGCGCGACGACGCGCGCCGGCGCCTGGCCCGGCCGATCGTGCGCGCAGGCGAGCCGTTGCCCGACGAGCTACAGCCGGTGCGGCCGAGCGAGCGCGAGCGCGCGCTCGGCGAGAGCGGCGCGCGCCTGGCCGGGCTGCTGCCGCTCCTCCGCGACGACGCTGGCGCGATCCACGCGCGTGCCGTCTGGCTGCTCACGCACGGGGACGTCGCCGGCGCCGCCGCGCTGCTCGACGACGGCCTGGCCGCGCTGCCGTGGTCGGTCGAGCTGCTGGTCGCGCGCGCCGCGCTCTCGCCCGCCGGCAGCCCCGAGCGTCGCACCACCGAAGCGCGCCTCTTGCTCCTCGGGCTCTCGAACGAGGGCGCGCGCCGGCGCGCCGCGCTGGTCGCGTTCGCCGGCCTCGTCGCCGCGCGCGGCGACGCAGCGCTCGCGGCCGACGCGCTCGCCGAGGCGCGCTAGCGCTAGTAGCATGGCCGCATGACCACCGCAGCCCAAGCCGACCCCGTCATGCTCATCGACATCGCGCGCCGCTGGCTCGACAGTTTCGAGCGCGCCGACCTCGAGGGTCTGCTCGCGCTGTACGCCGAGAACGCCGTGCACACCTCGCCCAAGATCCGCGTGGCCCACCCCGACACCGGTGGCGTCCTGCACGGCAAGCCGGCGCTGCGCGCGTGGTGGCGCGGCGCGTTCGCGAAGCTGCCCGGGCTGCGTTACCAGGAGCAGTCGCTGACCGCCGACGGCACACGCGTGTTCATGGAGTACCTGCGGCTCGCGCCCGGCGAGCCGGAGCTGACGGTCGCCGAGGTGCTCGAGGTCGAGCACGGCCTCATCGTCGCCAGCCGCGTCTACCACGGCTGATCGCGCAAGGTTCCCCGCCCACCGCGGGGCGGTGCTAGCTTCAGCCCAGGCCCGAGGCGATCGTGGAGCTGCACCCGTTCAACCCGTTCTCGACGCTGCACACGCTGCGGCTCGTGCTGCGCCGGCTCGAGATCGCCGATGCGCCCGCGCTGTTCGCGCTGTTCTCGGATCCCGAGACCATGAGCCACTGGAGCACGCTGCCGCACGAGAGCGTCGCCGAGACCGAGGCCATGCTGCGCCGCAGCGCCGAGGGCGTGGCCGCGGGCGAGCTGATCGAGTGGGGCATCACGGTCACCGGCGCCGGCGCGAGCGACGAGGTGGTCGGCAAGATCGGCCACCACCGCTGGCACCGCCAGCACTTCCGCAGCGAGGTCGGCTACATCCTGCGCCGCGATCTGTGGGGCCGCGGCCTCGCCGGCGAGGCGCTCGGCGCGATCGTCGACTTCGGCTTCGAGCGCATGCGCCTGCACAGCATCGAGGCGCAGCTCGATCCCAAGAACAAGCGCTCGGCGCGCGTGCTCGAGCGCCTCGGCTTCGTGAAGGAGGGCCACCTGCACGAGAACTTCGTCATCGCCGGGCGCTTCTGCGACACCGCGATCTACTCGCTGGTGCGCTCCGAGGAATGACCTCCGCGGCCCGCGTGCGCGGGCAGGAGCTCAGCCGGCGGAGCCGGGGACCAGGCCGCCGAGCGTCTCGAGCAGGTCGCGGAAGACCAGCGGCTTCTGCAGGTACACATCGGCGCCCGCGCTCATGCACTGGTGGCGCGCCAGCGCGCTGCCGCCGCTCACCGCGACCACCGGGATGGCCCGCAGGCGCGCATCGGCACGGATGAGCGCGGTGAGCCGCGCGCCGTCCAGCACCGGCATGTACTGGTCCACCAGCACCAGGTCGTAGGTGCCCTGCTGCAGGCGTTGCCAGGCCGCCCCGCCGTCGGGTGCGAGCTCGATCGCGACGTCGCAGGAGCGCTGGCGGAAGTACCGGCGCACGCCGTACGCGAACATGTCGCGGATCAAGTAGTTGTCGTCGACGATCAGCACGCGCAGGTAGCCCAGCGCCTCGATGCGCGGGCCAGCGAGGCGCGCGCACAGGCGCAAGAGGCGGCCGCGCTCGTCCCCACTGCGCGGGTGCAGCGCCAGCTCGAGGCCGCGCGTGCGCGTCGTGCCCGGCGTGGTGCCGCTCGCGTGCCGCGCGGTCACGATCGCGGGCAAGCTCACCGCGGGGGTGAGCCCGCGCAGCGACAGAGAGGCGAGCACCTGATCGCCGACGTCGAGGTCGCCGTCGGTCACGACGAGCGCGCTCTCGTCGTTGATCGCGCGCGTGAAGCCGAGCATGACGCTCTCGCCCCGGTGCAGCTCGACGTGCGCGATCGCGAGCCTCTGCTCCACGCTCCGATTAGAACATGTCGCCCGTTCAGGGGACGAGGTTCAGATTCTCGAGGCGGAACGACCCTGGCGCGGGCGCACCGGGTGCGGCGCCGGGTACGCCGACGCCGAATGCGATCTCGACGTCGTCCACGTCGATCCCGATGGTCCCGCGCATGCAGAGCGTGTTCCACGTTGCCCCGTCGGGCGAGGTCTGCCAGAGCAGCTGTCCGCCGCTCTCGGCGAGCCGCCAGAAGCGGTGCGTCACCGCGTTCCACGGCGTCTGACCGTTGGTCGCGCGGCTGCCGTTCAGCCAGAAGTGACACTCGAGGACGCCGTTCTCGACCGCGAGCTCGACGCCGCGCTGGTTCTGCGCATCGGCGACCTTCACGAACGCGAGTGCCGGCGACGCGACGTTCAGCATCTGCGTGACCTCCACCTCGACCTGCGATCCGGTCAGATCGAAGGCGGCCGCCGACTGGTAACCGCAGTAGGCCTCGGCGGTCGCCGGGTTGGGCGGCGTGCCCACGAACGTGCCGGCGTTCTCGGCGAGGACGCAGGCGGGCGCGGTGAACGAGCGCGACCAGCGCCGATCGCGCACGCCGTCGTTGAAGTCGTCGGTGATCGATCCGGCCTTGCAGTACGAGCCGCTGGCCGTGCCGCCGTTCACGTCGTCGAACTCGGCGAACCCGGGCGATGCCTCGGCCTGGTAGGTGCCAGCACCGAGCTCGACCTGCACCAGGGTGAGATCGAACGGCGCCGCGACGTCGCGGCGCACCGTGAAGGTCACGCCGTCGGCCGAGGTCTCGAAGAGCAGGCGACCGGCGGCCTCGCGGAACTGCCAGTAGCGGTGCTGCGTGGCGCTGTAGCTGAGCGTCGTCGGAGCGCTGGTCACGCCGGCGGTGCGCGTCCGCAGGTACAGCGTGCCGTTCTCTTGCTCGAACCAGGCCAGGTTCGTGCCGCCGTCGGCCTTGCCGACCTTGAAGTACGCCTGCGCGTGGCTGGCGGTATTGACCATCTGCGGCAGATTGACGACCACGCGGCTCGCGGTCAAATCGTAGAGGCGGTCGGTCGCGTAGGCGGCGTACGCGGCGGCGCTCTGGTTCGCGGCCAGCGTGACGCGCAGCCGCGAGCTCACCTGCGACGTGGTCGCGCCGTTGTTTACGTACGACGAGCCCCACAGCGGACCGCGCGTCGCGGTCGCGAAGCCGTCGGCGACCAGGGTCACCTGGTTGCAGGGGCTGGCCGGCACGGCGGCATCGGGGTCGCCCGGGCCGGCATCAGGCAGGGCGGGGTCGGCGTCGGGGGCGTTCGGATCGGCGTCGGGGGCGTTCGGATCGGCGTCGGGACCGGGGAGCGGCTCACCGGGGCCGTAGCACATCGCCTCGACGCAGCTGTGGCCTGTAGGACAGACGCCATCGTCGCAGCGGAGATGCGATCCGTCGAGGTCTGCTTCGAGGCGACATCCGGAGAAGAGGACGACAGCCAGGAGAGCAGAGCGGCTCAGGAGATTGCAGATACGACGCAAGATTCCGATGCTACCACCCGAGAGCCGTGAAACGGCGGCTCTACGTAGGTTTACATACAAAATCAGGGGTACATGTACTTGCGGTGTGGCCGCATGTATCACCTCGAGAGGCGCACGGCAGCCGCCACGGTCGGCCGAAAACTGGATCACCCCTGGTTGCGGCCCTAGGGTGATCGAGAGGGAGCGACCGGGCCCATGACCAAGACTTGCTCGGAGTGCGGCCAGGGAGCCGCGCGCCTGCGCCGCGAGCGCTGCGATGCCTGCTACATGCGCCTCTACCGGAGCGGGGAGGTGCCTGCCGACGCCGGCTGCGGCGGCTGCGACGAGCGGCGGCGCGAGCTGCTGTGCGTCGAGCAAGTGCGCGGCGCCGAGGTCGTCGTGTGCGGCAACTGTGCGCTGGTGCTGCGGCGAACCCGGCCGCGCCTGGCGAGCGTGGCGGATCTTCGCCAGCGCATGACGCGCGAGCGCCGTGGCGCGAGCGGCCCGTCGGCGACCGGTGCGTCCACGACGCGGCGCACGTCGGATCGCGTGCCGCGCACGCCCGCGTTCGACGTCAGCTGCGACTGACGTAGCGACCGACGCCACGACTGGCGCCGCGCCCGACGCTGCGGCATGGCGTGTTATGACCGGGGCATGAAGCGAGCCTTCGCATCCTTCCTCAGCCTGCTCGTGATCGCCGCGGCGCTGCCGGCTGCCGGCGAGACTGGCGCCGGTACCCGCGTCGCGGTCGGTGGCGGCGCGGGCGCCGTGGCGCCCGTCGCCAAGCAGGTGCGTCACGAGATCACCGGCGGCGGCCAGACCCGCGTCGACGTCTACCACTGGCTGCACGCCAAGGAAGACCCCGAGGTCGTGAAGTACCTCGAGTCGGAGAACGCTTACGCCGACGCCCGCATGTCGGGCACCGCTCCGCTGCAGGAGAAGCTCTACACCGAGATGCTCGGGCGCATCCAGGAGGACGACGCGGAGGTGCCGTTCAAGGACGGCGCCTACGTGCACTACACGCGCACCGAGAAGGGCAAGCAGTACAAGCTCATCGCGCGCAAGAAGGTCGCCCCCGCTGACTCGGCCGAGGAGCTCGTCCTCGACATCAACGCGCTGGCCGAGGGCAAGCAGTTCATGAGCGTGGGCACCACCGCGTTCAGCGACGACGACCGGCTGCTGATCTACAGCACCGACGACAACGGCTTCCGCGACTACGTGCTGCACGTGCGCGATCTCGTGACCGGCAAGGAACTCGCCGAGCGCATCGATCGGGTGACCTCGGTGGCCTGGGCCCGGGACGGCAAGAGCTTCTTCTATGTCACCACCGACAAGGCCAAGCGCTCCTACCGGATGTGGCGGCACGTGCTCGGCAAGACCGGCAAGGACGCGCTGCTCTACGAGGAGAAGGACGAGCGCTTCGGCATCGACATCGGGCGCACGCGCTCGCGTGAGTACTTCGTGCTCACCTCGAGGAGCTCGACGACCAGCGAGGTGCGCGTGCTGCGCACCGACAAGCCGACCGGCGCCTTCGCGCTGGTCGCGCCGCGCGTGCAGGACCGCGAGTACTACGTCGATCACCACGGCGACAGCTTCTACATCCGCGTCAACGACGCCGGGCGCAACTACCGCGTGGTCACCGCGCCGGTCGCGAGCCCGGGCGAGAAGTCGTGGAAGGAGCTCATCGCCCACCGCGACGACGTGATGATCGAGGACGTGTCGATGTTCGCCGCGCACTACGTGGTCTGGGAGCGTCAGGGCGGCCTGCCGCGCTTCCGTATCGTCGATCTCGCGGCCGGGACCTCGCGCGACGTCCCCATGGATGAGCCGGTCTACCACGTCGCCTTGGGCCCGAACGCCGAGTTCGCGAGCGGCGCCCTGCGCTTCGAGTACACCTCGCCGACCACGCCGTGGACCACCTACGAGCTGGACGTGAAGACGCTCGAGAAGAAGCTGCTCAAGCGCAAGCCGGTGATCGGCTACGACCAGACCAGGTATGTGGCCGAGCGCGCCACCGCGAAGGCCAAGGACGGCACCACGATCCCGATCTCGCTGGTCTACAAGAAGGGCACGCGCAAAAATGGCAAGGCGCCGCTCCTGCTGCGCGGTTACGGCTCGTACGGCATCTCGAGCTCGCTCGGCTTCGACTCCAACGCGGTCAGCCTGCTCGATCGCGGCGTGATCATCGCGGTCGCGCACATCCGCGGCGGCGGCGAGATGGGCAAGAAGTGGCACGACGCCGGCCGCATGGCCAGCAAGATGAACACCTTCACCGACTTCATCGCCTGCGCCGAGCACCTGATCGCGAAGAAGTACACCAGCCCGAAGAAGCTCGCGATCACCGGCGGCTCGGCGGGCGGCCTGCTCATGGGTGCGGTCATGAACCTGCGCCCTGACCTGTTCAAGGTCGCGCTGGTGTACGTGCCGTTCGTCGACGTGCTGTCGACCATGCTCGACGAAACGCTGCCGCTCACCGTCGGTGAGTTCGAGGAGTGGGGTAACCCGAAGGTCCCCGAGCAGTTCGCGGTCATGGCCAGCTACAGCCCCTACGACAACGTCAAGGCGCAGGCGTACCCGGCCATGCTGGTGCGCACCTCGCTCAACGACAGCCAGGTGATGTACTTCGAGCCGGCCAAGTGGGTCGCCAAGCTGCGCGCCCTGAAGACCGACAAGCATGCGCTGCTGTTCAAGTGCGAGATGGTCGCCGGCCACGGCGGCAAGTCGGGGCGCTACGAGGTGCTGCGCGACAAGGCGTTCGACTACGCCTTCTTGCTCACCCAGCTCGGCGTCGCGCGGTAGCGGCGGCACGCGCCGCGGCGAGCATGGCGCCCGCGCCGGCGGCGAGCACCAGCGTCAGAAGCAGCCATGTGCGCGGGCCGCGTGTGCCGCGCGCGCCGGCGGCCGCAGGCGGCCTGCGCCGGGCTGCGAGCTCGCGCAGCGCCGCGCGCGCCTGGGCCTCGTCGAGGCGGGCGCCGACCGGCACGCGGGCGCGCAGGAGCTCGCGGGCGAGCGCGAAGGCCGCGCCGTCGTCGGCGAAGCCGCGCCGCGCGTCGCCGGGGAGCTCGTCGAGCGCGAGCGGCAGGGCGAAGCCCGCGATCGCCGCCGCGGCGTCCGGGTCGACCGATCCGACCAGCGCCAGGTAGCCGGCGTCGGCGAGGCCGCGGCGCAGGCGCTTGAGCCGCATCGACGGCAACACGCCGGGCACGCCCACCGAGTGCGCCGCGAAGGGCGCGCGCTGCGAGCCCGGGTAGACGAGCAGCCCGTCGCCCAGCGCGACGTCGCCGTCGCGGTTGTGGAAGGTCTCGACGTTCACGAACGGATCGCTGGGGCCGTGGCCGCCGCGGTTGTCGTCGTTCCAGAAGTTGGTCATCCACAGGAACCAGCGATCGACGTCGTGGGTCGCGGCGATCCAGCCGAGCGCCGCCGCCGCGGCCGGGGGCGCGTCGAGCAGGAGCGTCGAGGTGTGGGGCAGCCGGCCATTGTAGATCCAGACGCGCTTGCCGCGCGCGTGCGCGTCGGCGACCTGGCGGGCGTCCCAGCGCTCGGCGACCATGAGCACGAGATCCACGTCCTGGCCGGCGGGCGCCTCGGAGCAGGAGTGCGCCACCAGCACCGGGCGTGGCAGGGGCGGGCCGCCGGTGCCGGCGAGCAGCCGGCGCCAGCCGGGACCGCGTGGGCTCGTGCAGTCCTCGTCGACCGCGTAGAGGAAGACGTCGGCGACCGTGGCGGGCACGGCGGCGGCGAGCGCGGCCACGGTGGCGCGCTTGCCCGGTTCGGGATCGCCGAGCGCGCCGTATGCGCCCAGCGCGACCACCGCGGGCGCGATGCCCTGGCCGGGGCCGCCATAGCCCTCCGCCGGGGTGAACCACGCGCCGCTGAGCGCGCCGCTCACGCGCACGACGTC
>JBKJOI010000477.1:0-9922 GCA_046595695.1 Haliangiales bacterium
CCTCGGCCACCTGGTCATCACGGCCACCGATCGCGACGCCAGCCGTGCGTTCTACTGCGACCTGCTCGGCTTCCGGCTCTCCGACCGGATCGTCGCCGAGATCCACGGCTACAAGGCCGACCTCGAGTTCTTCCACGCCAACTCGCGCCACCACTCGATCGCCTTTGGCGACGCGCAGAAGAAGCGTCTGCACCACTTCATGATCGAGGCGCGCACGATGGACGAGGTCGGCCTCGCCTTCGACCGCGCGCTGCGCGCCGGCGTCCGCATCATGCAGACGCTCGGCCGCCATCCCAACGACCGGATGTTCTCGTTTTATGCACGCACGCCGTCGGGGTTCCAGTTCGAGTTCGGCTGGGGCGGCCGCGAGGTCGACGACGCCACCTGGTCGCCCACGACCTACGACCACATCAGCGAGTGGGGCCACCATCCGCCCCAGTTCCTGGCGCCCCCGCCGTCGCCGAAGCCGCCGCAGTAAGCAGGAGGATCCAATGACCACGCAGACCAAACAGGTCGTGCCCGAGGCCAAGTACGCCGACATCGGCGACGGCCTCCGCATCCACTACCACGACGAGGGCCGCGGCGAGCCCGTGCTGTTTTTCCACGGCAGCGGCCCGGGCGCGAGCGGCTGGTCGAACTTCCGCCGCAACTACCCATACCTGGCCGAGCGCGGCTTCCGCGCGCTGGTGCCCGACACGCTCGGCTTCGGCCACTCGTCGAAGCCCAGCACCATCGACTACACGCTCGACTATCTGACTGCGGCAATGGTCCGCTTCCTCGACGCTATCGGCGTGCAGAAGTGCGCCGTGATCGGCAACTCGCACGGCGGCGCGATGGCCATCCAGCTCGCGCTCAGCCATCCCGATCGGGTCAGCAAGCTCGTGCTCATGGCGCCCGGGGGTCTCGAGGAGCGCGAGACCTACATGAAGATGGAAGGCATCCGCGCCATGATGAAGGTCTTCCTCGCGCCGGAGGGCATTACGCGCGAGGGCATGCGTACGGTCTTCGGGCACCAGCTCTACGACCCGACGCAGATCACCGAGGAGATCCTCGACGAGCGCTGCGAGATCGCGCCGCTGCAGCCCAAGAAGGTGCTGACCAGCCTGCACGTGCCGCACCTGGCGCCCGAGCTGCACCGGCTCACCTGCCCGGTGATGGGCTTCTGGGGCATGAACGACAAGTTCTGCCCGGTGAGCGGCGCGACCACGATCGCCAACAACTGCGTCGACGCGCGGGTCATGCTGCTCGGCCGCTGCGGTCACTGGGTCATGGTCGAGCACACCGAGCTGTTCAACCGGCTCACGCTCGACTTCCTGGTGAAGGGATAGCGCTAAGATGGCCCTGGATGCCGCCACGACGGAGCGCTACGGCGACGAGCTGTACGCCGCGCTGCGCGAGCGCCACACCGTCGCGCCGCTGACCGAGCGCGAGCCCACGATCACGATCGACGACGCGTACCACATCTCGCAGCGTTTGCTGGCGCGCCGGCTCGCCGATGGTGAGCGGGTGATCGGCAAGAAGATCGGCGTCACCAGCAAGACGGTCCAGCGCATGCTCGACGTGCACCAGCCCGACTTCGGCTGGCTCACCGACCGCATGCGCTACGAGGACGGCGCCGAGATGCCCATCGGCAAGGAGCTGATCCAGCCGCGCGCCGAGGGCGAGATCGCCTTCCTCTTGCGTCGCGACCTGGTCGGCCCCGGCATTACCATCGCCGACGTGCTGGCCGCGACCGAGGCCGTCATGCCGTGCTTCGAGATCGTCGACTCGCGCGTCAAGGACTGGAAGATCCGCATCCAGGACACCGTCGCCGACAACGCGTCGTCGGGGTTGTTCGTGATCGGCCGCGAAGCGGTCGACCCGCGCAAGGTCGACCTGGTCACCTGCGGCATGGTCGTCGAAAAGAACGGCGAAATCATCAGCACCGGCGCGGGCGCCGCGGCGCTCGGCTCGCCGGCGATCTGCGTGGCCTGGCTGGCCAACACGCTGGGCGGGTTCGGCATCCCCCTGAAGGCGGGCGAGATCATTCTCTCGGGCTCGCTGGTGCCGCTCGAGCCGGTGCGCCCGGGCGACCGGATGAGTCTCAAGATCGGCGGCATCGGCTCCGCGTCGGTGGTTTTCACGTGAGAGGAACGGAATGAAGATCAACGCGGCCATCGTCGGCTCCGGCAACATCGGCACCGACCTCCTGTTCAAGGCGCTGCGCAGCCAGACCATCAAGCCGGTCTGGCTCGTGGGCATCGACGCGGCCTCCGACGGCCTGAGGCGCGCGTCCGAGCTGGGCGTGAAGACCACCCACGAGGGCGTCGACGGCCTCTTGCCGCACCTCGAGCGCGACCAGATCAAGATCGCCTTCGACGCGACCTCGGCGCACGCGCACCACGACAACGCGCGCAAGCTGCAGGCGTCGGGCGTGCTGGTCATCGATCTCACGCCGGCCGCGGTCGGCCCGTACTGCGTGCCGCCGGTGAACCTCAAGGACCACGTGGGCACGCGCGAAATGAACGTGAACATGGTCACCTGCGGTGGCCAGGCGACCATCCCCATGGTCGCCGCGGTCAGCCGCGTGCAGCCGGTCGCCTACGCCGAGATCGTCGCCACCGTGGCGTCGCGCTCGATCGGCCCGGGCACGCGCCAGAACATCGACGAGTTCACGCGCACCACCGCGGGCGCCATCGAGAAGGTCGGCGGGGCCAAGAAGGGCAAGGCCATCATCGTCATCAACCCGGCCGAGCCGCCGCTCATCATGCGCGACACGATCCACTGCCTCACCGAGGGCGAGCCCGACGTCGAGCGCATCACCGCGTCGGTGCACGCGATGATCGCCGAGGTGCAGAAGTACGTGCCCGGCTACACGCTCAAGAACGGCCCGGTCTTCGACGGCCACCGCGTCACCATCTACCTGGAAGTCGAAGGCCTGGGCGACTACCTGCCCAAGTACGCCGGCAACCTGGACATCATGACCGCGGCGGCGCTGCGCACCGCCGAGATGTTCGCCGAGGAGATCCGGCGCGGCACCATGGTGCTGCGCGCCCCGGAAGGAGCCGCGTCGTCATGGATCTGAAGGGACGCAAGGTCACCCTCCACGACATGAGCCTGCGCGACGGGATGCACCCGAAGCGCCACCAGATCTCGCTCGAGCAGATGATCTCGGTGGCCACCGCGCTCGACCGCGCCGGGCTGCCGCTCATCGAGGTCACCCACGGCGACGGCCTGGGCGGCGCCTCGATCAACTACGGCTTCCCCAGCCACTCCGATGAGGAGTACCTGCGCGCGGTGATCCCGCAGCTCGAGCACGCGAAGGTCTCCGCGCTGCTCCTGCCCGGCATCGGCACCGTCGACGATCTGCGCATGGCGGTCGACTGCGGTGTCGGCACCGTGCGCGTGGCGACTCACTGCACCGAGGCCGACGTCTCGGGCCAGCATATCTCGCTCGCGCGCAAGCTGGGCGTCGACACCGTGGGCTTCCTCATGATGGCGCACATGATCGCGCCGGAGCATCTGCTCGCGCAGGCCAAGCTCATGGAGAGCTACGGCGCGAACTGCATCTACTGCACTGACTCGGCCGGCTTCATGCTGCCCGACGACGTGACCGCGCGCATCGGCCTGCTCCGCCGTGAGCTCCTGCCCGCCACCGAGCTCGGCTTCCACGGCCACCACAACATGTCGATGGGCGTGGCGAACTCGCTCGCCGCCATCGAGGCGGGCGCCAACCGCATCGACGCGTCGGCGGCCGGCCTGGGCGCTGGCGCCGGTAATACGCCCATGGAGGTCCTGGTCGCCGTGCTCGATCGCCTGGGCGTGGTGCATGGCGTGGATCTCTACAAGATCATGGACGTCGCCGAGGACCTGGTCGTGCCCATGATGGACACGCCGGTGCGCATCGATCGCGACGCGCTCATCCTGGGCTACGCGGGCGTGTACTCGTCGTTCCTCCTGTTCGCCAAGCGCGCGGCCGAGAAATACGGCCTGTCGTCGCGCGACATCCTGGTCGAGATGGGCGCGCGCAAGACCGTCGGTGGCCAGGAGGACATGATCGAGGACGTCGCGCTGGAGATGGCGCGCACGCGGCGGAGCGCGGGTTCGGCGTCGTGACCACCACCGCCGCGCTCGAGGCCTTCCGGTTCGAGGCCCGGACGTGGCTCGAGGCCAGCTGCCCGGCCGCGATGCGCCTGCCGTCGCGCGGCGACCAGGACGACGTCTGGGGCGGCCGGCGTGCCCACTTCGAGCACCCGGAACAAAAGGTGTGGCTCGAGCGCATGGCCGCGCGTGGCTGGACCGCGCCGACCTGGCCGAAGGAGTACGGCGGCGGCGGGCTCTCACCCGCCGAGGCGCGCGTGCTCGAGCAGGAGCTGCGCGCGCTCGGCTGCCGCATCGCGCTCAAGAGCTTCGGGCTGTGGATGCTCGGCCCGGTGCTCTTGCAGTTCGGCTCGGAGGCGCAGAAGCGCGAGCACCTGCCGCGCATCGTGCGCGGCGAGATCCGCTGGTGCCAGGGCTACAGCGAGCCGGCGGCGGGTTCAGATCTCGCCAGCCTGCAGACGCGCGCGCTGCGCGACGGCGACCACTTCGTGGTGAGTGGGCAGAAGGTCTGGACGTCGCACGCCGACAAGGCTGACTGGATGTTCTGCCTGGTGCGCACCGATCCCGACGCGTCCAAGCACGACGGCATCAGCTTCCTGCTCATCGACATGACCTCGCCGGGCGTGTCGGTGCGGCCGATCCTGCTCATCAGCGGAACCTCGCCCTTCTGCGAGACCTTCTTCGACGACGTGCGCGTGCCGGCGGAGAACCTGGTCGGCGAGTCGGGGCGCGGCTGGACCATCGCCAAGGCGCTGCTCGAGCACGAACGCGCGCTGATCTCGCAGATGCGCGACTCGGTGACCTCCGCGGAGCAGCCGCTCGAGGCCCTGGCGCGGCAGTACCTGGGCCCCGCGGGCCTGGTCACCGATCCGGTGCTGCGCGACCGCATCACGCAGACCCACCTCGACGACCTGTGCAACAAGCTCACGCTCAGGCGCTCGGCCGACGCCGCCAAGGCGGGCAAGGCGCCCGGCCCCGAGACGTCCATGTTCAAGCTCTACGGCACCGAGCTGTCCAAGCGGCGGCGCGAGCTGAAGATCGAGATCATGGGCTTCGCCGGTATCGGCTGGAGCGGTGAGGGCGAGGACTTCACCACCGAGGAGCTCGCGCACACGCGCGACTGGCTGCGCTCGCGGGCCAGCTCGATCGAGGGCGGCTCGTCGGAGATCCAGCTCAACATCATCGCCAAGCGGGTCCTGGGCCTGCCGGACTAGTGGACGTATGTCGCTGGTACTGACCGAGGAGCAGGAAGAGATCCGCCGCACCGCGCGCGACTTCGTGCGCGAGCGCGCGCCGGTGACGCATCTGCGCGACCTGCGCGATCGGCGCGACCCCATCGGGATCTCGCGCGAGCTGTGGCGCGAGCTGGCCAGGCTGGGCATCGTCGGCATGGCCGTCCCCGAGGCCTTCGGTGGCACCGGCCTGGGCTTCGCCGAGCTGGGCCTGGTCGCCGAGGAGCTGGGCCGCAACCTGGTGCCCACGCCGCTCCTGTCGACGGTGGTGCTCGCGGGCGGCGTGATCCAGCTCGGCGGCAGCGACGCGCAGAAGCGCGAACTCTTGCCCGGCATGTGCTCGGGCGAGCGCCTGCTCGCGCTCGCCCACGAGGAAGGCACGCGCCACGAGCCGTGGAATGTGGCCACGCGCGCCGAGCGGACGCGCGGCGGCTACGTGCTCGACGGTGAGAAGAGCGTGGTGCTCGACGGCCACATCGCCGACACGCTGGTCGTGGTCGCGCGCACCGACGGCATGGACGACGAGCGCGACGGGCTCACGTTGTTCCTGGTGCCGCGCGACACCGCCGGTGTCTCGGTGCGCCGCATGGACGTCATCGACAGCCGCAACGTGGCGCGCGTGCGCTTCGAGGCGGTGTCGGCGCCCGAGGCGACCCTGCTCGGGCGGCTCGACCACGGCGCCGAGGTGCTCGAGCCGGTCCTGGATCGCGGCGCCGCGGTGCTCGCGGCCGAGATGTTCGGCGGCATGTGCGAGGCCTTCGAGCGCACCCTCGCATACCTCAAGGTGCGCAAGCAGTTCGGCGTGCCCATCGGCTCGTTCCAGGCGCTCAAGCACCGCGCCGCGCACATGTTCTGCGAGGTCGAGCTGGCGCGATCGATCGTGCTGGCCGCGCTGCGCGCGCTCGACGCCGACTCTGACGACGCGCCGCTCCTGGTCAGCGCGGCCAAGGCGCGCACGTCCGATGCGTTCGTGCACATCGCCGCCGAGGCCGTGCAGATGCACGGCGGCATCGGCGTCACCGACGAGCTCGATGTCGGGCTGTTCTACAAGCGGGCGAAGGTGGCGGCGATGACGCTGGGCAACGCGGCGTACCATCGCGACCGGTTCGCTCGCCTCCGCGGCTACTGACTCGTTCGGGGACGGTGTACAGGATCTTACTTTCTTACTTTCGGCCCGAAAGTAAGATCCTGTACACCGTCCCCGAAAGTAAGATCTACAGCCGCTCGATGATCGTGACGTTCGCCTGGCCGCCGCCTTCGCACATCGTCTGCAGGCCATAGCGGCCGCCGGTGCGCTCGAGCTCGTGAAGCAGGGTCGTCATGAGCCGCGTGCCGGTCGCGCCGAGCGGATGGCCGAGCGCTATCGCGCCGCCGTTCACGTTCACCTTGGCGGGATCCGCGCCGGTCTCCTTCTGCCACGCCATGACCACGGGCGCGAACGCCTCGTTGATCTCGACGAGGTCGATGTCGGCGATCTTCATGCCGGTCTTGGCGAAGGCGTGCGCGGTGGCGCGGATGGGCGCGGTCAGCATCCAGATCGGGTCGTCGCCGCGGACGCTCAGGTGGTGGATGCGCGCGCGCGGCTTGAAGCCGTGGTCCTTCACGGCCTGCGCCGAGGCCACCAGCACCGCCGAGGCACCGTCGGAGATCTGGCTCGCCAGCGCCGCGGTGATGCGTCCGCCTTCCTCGAGTGTCTTGAGCGTGGCCATCTTCTCGAGTGTCGAGTCGCGGCGCGGGCCCTCGTCGGCGCTGAGCGCACCGTAGGGCACGATCTCGCGGGAGAACCGGCCCGCGTCGGCGGCGTGCAGCGCGCGCTGGTGGCTCTCGAACGCGAACAGCTCCATGTCGTGGCGGGCCAGGTTCCACTTCTCGGCGATCATCTCGGCCGAGCGGAACTGCGAGACCACCGAGTCGCCGTAGCGCGCGATCCAGCCGCGCGCGCCCACGAACGGGTGCGCGAAGCCAAGCGGCTGCGCGCAGGTCATCGCCGAGCCGATCGGGACCATGCTCATGTTCTGCACGCCGCCGGCGACGACGAGGTCGGCGGTGCCGCTCATGACGGCCTGGGCGGCGAAGTGCAGCGCCTGCTGCGACGAGCCGCACTGCCGGTCGATGGTGACGCCGGGGACCTCGTCGGGCAGGCCCGCCGAGAGCCAGCAGGTGCGCGCGATGTCGCCCGACTGAGGCCCGATGGTGTCGAGGCAGCCGAAGATGACATCCTCGACGGCCTTGGGATCGAACTTGCCGCGCTCGACCAGCGCCTTGAGCACGTGCGCGCCGAGATCGGCGGGGTGTTCCTTGGCGAGCCCGCCGTTGCGCCGGCCGACCGGGGTCCTGATTGCGTCGACGAGATATGCCTCAGCCATGTGACTTCTCCGGTTCTGAATCAGGGGGGAGGATCGCCTTGCCCACGCGCGCGCGATGCCAGGCGGCGTCGCCCCAGGCGGCCGCGAGCGCCCAGGCGCGCTTCATCCACAGGTGCAGGTCGTACTCGAAGGAATAGCCGATGGCGCCGTGGCACTGCAGCGCCGCGCGCGCCGCGCCCATGGCTGCGTCGGAGGCGAACGCCTTGGCCATCGACACGTGCAGCGCGCGCTCGGCATCACCGCGTGCCACCGAGTCGGCGGCGCGGTAAACCACCGGCCGCGCGAGCTCGAGCCCGAGCATGGCGTCGGCCAGGTGGTGCTTGATCGCCTGGAAGGCGCCGATGGGCTGGCCGAACTGCGTGCGCGTCTTGGCGTACTCGACGGTGAGCTCGATCATGTGCGCGGCCAAGCCGACCAGCTGCGCCGACGCGGCCAGCGCGCCGCGATCGAACGCCGCGGCCGCGGCCTGCTGCGCGAGCGGCCCGCCGGCGACGAAGGTGTCGGCCGCGGGCCGCCAGGTGACGCGGAACAGCCGCAGCGCGCCGTCGACGCCGTGCTGCGGGGACAGCTCCACACGCGCGCGCGGCACCGCGTGCAGCTCGTGGCCACGCTGCAGCAGCAGGAGATCCGCGATGTGGGCGTCGGCGACGTAGGCGGCGCTCTCGAGCCCGACGGCGAGCACGGCCTCACCGGCCGCGACCTTGGGCAGCCAGCGCTCGGCGATCGCGGCGTTGCCGAGCTCGAGCAGGAGCGGCACGCCGACCGCGGTGGTCTCGACGAGCGGCTCGGGCAGCGCCGCGCGCCCGCTCTCCTCGAGCACGAGCACCAGGTCCAGCTCGGCTAGCCCGAGCCCGCCGTGCCGCTCGGGCACGGTCAGGCCGACGATGCCCTGCGCCGCCAGCGTGGCCCACAAGGCGGGCGATCGCCCGGACTCGCTGGTCCACGCGGCGCGCACGATCCTGGCCGGGCACTCGCGCGCGAGCACGTCGCGGACGCTGTCGCGCAGCAGCACTTGCTCCTGGGAGAAGGCGAAGCGCATGGTCACTTCCTCGGTAGCCCGAGCAGACGCTCGGCGACGACGTTGCGCTGGATCTCGTTGGTGCCGGCGTAGATCGGCCCGGCGAGCGCGAACTGGTAGCCCTTGATCCACGCGCCTGCGTCGACCACGTCCTCGGCGCCGTCGACCAGCAGCGCCTGCTCGCCGAGCAGGGCGAGCGCGGTCTCGTGCAGGCGGACGTCCATCTCCGACCAGAAGATCTTGTTCAGGCTCGACTCGGCGCCGATCGGCTCACCGTCGACGACGCGGGTGACCGTGCGCAGCGTGTACAGCCGGTAGGCCTCGGCGTCCATCCAGCCACGCACGACCCGGTCGAGCAGCGTCGGATCGGCGGCGGCCGCGGCAGGGCGGCGTCCGTACAGATCGATGAGGCGCTTGGCCGTGGCCACGAAGCGGCCCGGGCTGCGCAGCGTGAGCCCGCGCTCCGAGCCGGTGGTCGCCATGGCCACGCTCCAGCCCTGGCTGACCTCGCCGATCACGTCGGCGTCGGGCACGAACGCGTCGTCGAGGAAGACCTCGGCGAAGCCGTCGTCACCGTCGAGGCGGCCGACCGGACGCACGGTCACGCCCTCGGCGCGCAGCGACACCATGAAGTAGGTCAGGCCCTTGTGCCGCTGGGCCTCGACATCGGTGCGGAAGAGCCCGAACATGAAGTCGCAGAAGGCGCCGCGCGTGCACCAGGTCTTCTGCCCGGACAGCCGCCAGCCGCCGCGCGCCTCGTCGCGCACCGCGCGGCCCTTGAGGCTGGCGAGGTCGGAGCCGGCGTTCGGCTCGGACCAGCCCTGCGCCCACAGATCCTGGGCCGCGGCCATGCGCGGCAGGATGCGGTCCTTCTGCTCCTGGGTGCCGAACTCGAACAGCGTCGGCGCGAGCAGGAAGATGCCGTTCTGGGTGACTCGCTGCGGACCGCCCGCCCGGTAGTACTCCTCCTCGAAGGCCAGCCACTCCCACACCGAGGCGCCGCGGCCGCCGTAGGCCTCGGGCCAGCTGACGACGGCCCAGCGGGCGTCGAACAGCCGCTTCTCCCAGTCGAGGTGCAGGGCGAACCCGTCACGGGTGTCGCCCGACGGCAGGTGGTGCGGGGTGTGGGCCGTCAGCCACTCCCGCGCCTCGGCGCGGAACTCCTGCTCCTGGTCGGACTCGCAGAGGTCCATCAGCGCCGACCCGAGTCCGACAGCGCCGACAGG
>JBKJOI010000480.1:0-3283 GCA_046595695.1 Haliangiales bacterium
AACGCTCGGCCGGGCATCGCGCTCGCGCCCGGTGTCGCCACCGTGACCATCGACGCGAGCGTGCTACCCGCGGTCCAGGCGGTCGAGCGCTACCTCTTCGAGGTCGGTCTCATGCCCCAGGTCGCGCTCGCCGAGGACGCGCCGCGGCTGGCCCCGCTCGGCACGCTGCTCGGCCAGGACGAGCACTTCCTGTTCCAGCCTGCCGAGGGCGACGTCGCGCTCGCGCCCGTCGACACCGATCTGCAGCGGGTGCTGGCCGCGTTCGCGGAGCCGGTCGCCCGGGCCACGGCGGCGTCCGTGCTGGCACGCGCCGGCGCGCCGGCAGCGGGTGCGGCCGCGCTGCTCGAGTCGCTGCTGCTCGAGGGCCTGCTCGCCGAGGGGCCGCCAGCCGACGCGCCGCGGCTGGCGGGCGAGGCGCGGGCGGCCGTTTCCGCTACGTTCGCCACGCCGCGAGGGTGACCTCCTCGCGGTCGTGGTAGAGCTGGCGCGCGCGCACGTCCTGCCAGCCGCCCTCGGCGACGATCTTGACGACGCGCTGCACGAACTCGACGCGCTGCTTCATCGGCAGCTTCACGTTCGACACCAGCGTCGTCGCCAGCTTGCGGCGGCCCCACTTCGCGAGCAGCTGCGCGACCTCGAGCGGCCGCCACGCCATGTCGCAGATGAGCCAGTCGACCGGCTCGGCGGGGTTGAAGTCGAACGCCGAGAGCTTCACGTGCACGAGGCCCTTCATCCGCTGCACCTCGGGCGCGAGCATGGCCGGGTCGACCGCGATCACCTTCGCACGGTGCTCGAGCAGGACCACGCTCCAGCCGCCCGGGGCCGCGCCGAGATCGACGCACACCTCGCCGGGCTCGGGCGCGCGGCCGATCCAGTCGAACGCCTCGACCAGCTTGCGGCCGGCGCGCGAGGGTGCGTTCCTTGGGTTGTGCACGCGTGCGCGGCCGCCCGGGGCCAGCGTCGGCGCGTCGATCGCCGGCATGACGCCGACCAGCGCGCGATCGGCGGCGACGAGCGCGATCTGCGCCAGCCAGCCGCCATAGCGCTTGGCGTCGACGGACGAGGCGAGGCGGCGCAGCTGCAGGTCCGGGCGCAGGCGGTCGAGTTCGGCCAGCGCCGCGATCTCGAGCGCCGCGGCGCGTGCCGCCATTGGGTTCGACTCGTCGGCGTCGGGCACCCAGGCCTGCGACATCCAGCCGCGCGGCTTGCCTTCGAACGTGGCGTCGAGCGTCGCGGCGAGCGCGACGGCCACCGCCACGGCGCGGGCCCGGTCGGCCTCGGCGCCGCCGTCGCCCGGCAGCGTGACGCTCGCGCCGACGGGAAACCCAGCGCGCGCGAAGCACGGCCACTGGGCCGGCCGGCCGCTCGACTCGACCAGCGCGGGCGCGACCACGCGCGGCGCGAGCATCTTGCCCGCGCGCGTCAGCTCCTCGACCAGGTCGGCCTCGAAGCCCGGCCGGCACGTCCACGTCCAGATCGGCATCTACGTCGTCATCTTCTATAGTGGGTGAACCGTGAAACCCCAGCTCTTCTATCAGATCAGCGATCCCGACGGGGCCGTCGCGCGGCGCGCCATCATGGACGCTGGGCTGCTCGACCAGGTCCAGTTCAGGAACGTACACTACGCCGAGGTCACGGCGGATCTCATCGCCCACCACCGGGCCGCCGGTCGCCAAGGCGAGCCGACGCTGCTCGCGTGGTGGGATGGAGAAACGCTGCTCGAGGGCCGCGTCGCGGTGCTCGCGGCGATCGCCGCCATGCCGCGCGCGGCCACGCCGTAGCCCGACGACGTCGCCCGCGCGCGCGACGACGCACCGCGCGGCCGTGGACCGCGCGGCAACGAACCGCGTTGCGATGGACCGCGCGACCTGCTCGAGGCGCGCGCGGCGAGGCTTCCGGTCGGGCTGCTGCTACAGGCCGGGCGGCAGCTTGCCGCCGCCGGCCTCGCCGCCGCCGCCGTCACCGCCACGCGTCGGCGGCTTGCCGAGCGTGGACGCGGCCTTGGCGATCGCGAGCACGCGACGGCCGCCCGGGAAGAACACCTGCACCTTGCCCGGGCCGGGCAGCGCCTCGACGACGCCCGTGCCGAAGCTCGGGTGCGTCATGCGTTCGCCGGGCGCGTAGGCCTCGTTGGGCTTGTACACGCGCGGCGGCTTGGACATGTCGGGCGCGACGCTAGCCTCGGGAGGAGCCTTGGCTCTGGACCCGGCGGCCTTGCGCGGCGCCTTGACCTTTGCCGGCTTCTTCGCGGGAGCGTTCGCGCTCTCCTTGCCTTCGGGTGCCTTGTAACGATGACGCCCGCCACACTGCTTGCAGACGACCCTGGCGATCTTTTCGCCGACCTTGGCCTCGACAACGTGCCAGACGTCGCCGCACTTGCCGCAGATCGATTCAATGTCGCTGCCGACCGGGAGACTCATGAGGGGCGAGACACTACCAGATCAGCGCTCCAGTCGCCGCAGCACGGCCTGAAAATCTTCAGGGAGAGGCGATTCGAACGAAACTGACGCTCCCGTGGTCGGGTGGGCGAAGCCGAGGGTCGCGGCGTGCAGGAGCAGGCGCGGCGACGTGATCGTCTTCTGGCCGCGCGCCTCGTAGTCGCGCGCGTAGACGCGTTCTCCGACGAGCGGGTGGCCGCGTTCGGACAGGTGGATGCGGATCTGGTGGGTCTTGCCGGTCTCGAGGCGGACCTCGCAGAGGGTCGAGCCGTGCAGCGGGCGCAGCGCGCGCACGTGCGTGATCGCGTTCTTGCCCTGGTCGGCGAAGCGGGTCGAGCCGCGCAGACCGTCGCCGCGATCGTCGATGAGCCGGCTCTCGATGCGACTGCTGGCGACGGTGCCGTGGGCGACGCACGTGTAGGTACGCGCGATGGAGTGGGCGCGGAACTGCATCGCGAGGGCGCGCTCCGCCTTCTTGGTCTTGGCGAACATGAGCAGGCCCGATGTGTCCTTGTCGATCCGGTGCACCACGTGCAACGCGGTCTCGGTGGCGGGCCGCTTCTGCCGTCGCCAGGCGTCGCGGATGAGGTCCATCGCGGTGCCGGTCTCGTGCGTCTCGTACGGCACGCTCGACACGCCGGTTGGTTTGTCGATCACGACCACCTGCGTATCCTCGAAGACGATCCGTACCTCGGCCCGGTCGTCGCGCGCGCGTGGCGCACGCACGCGCAGCGTCACCACGTCCCCCGTGTGCACCCGGTGCCCGTCGTCGGTGATCCTCGCGCCACCGACGAACACCTTGCCCGTCGCGATCAGCGCCTTGACCGCGTTCCACGGCCGTCCCG
>JBKJOI010000280.1:0-14191 GCA_046595695.1 Haliangiales bacterium
CCCGACGACGGCCACCTGCGCGCCAGCGGCCGCCTGCACATCGTCGTCACGCAGATGACGCCCGTGCCGCGCCGGCGGGTCGTCGACACGTTCGCCAGTCGCGCGGCGCTCGTCGACACGATCGCCGGGAGCATGGCGCTGCCCGGGCACAGCGTGCGCCTGGCCTTCGACGCCTCGTCGGCGGGCCTGGGCTGGTGCCTCGACGGTGCCCTTGTCGGCGGCGGCGCCGAGGCGGATCCGCGCCCCGGCTGGCCGACGCTGCAGGTGGCGGTGTCGCCGCGCCTCGCCAGGCTGCGTAGCCGCCCGGACATCGCGCCGTCCCGGCCGGTCACCTGGCGCGAGCTGCTGACGATCAAGAGCCGCGCGGCGCGCCGCGCGCTCTTCGAGCTCGGCCGCGCCGACGCCGCGCGCTACTTCGCCACGCCCGGCTGAGGCGCTGGCGCGGCGCCTGCCGGCGTCACGGCGTCAACAAGAGTCACGGCGTCAGCAAGAGTCACGGCGCCCGCACCCGTCAGGGCGCCAGCACGCCGAGGAAGCGCTCGGCGTCGATGACGCCCTCGCCGCGCACCCGCGCGAGCGCCGCGTCACCGGCGCGCCCGTGCTCGTCGTCCGGCGCGAGCGGCGCGGCGCGCCAGCGCATCGCGGCCTCGTGCCCGAACATCTGCTGCGCCTCGAAGATCGCCGCGGCCGCGTCGTAGCCGGCGAGCGCTACGACGCGCTCGCCGCGCTGCGCGGCCACCGACGCCGAGATGGCCCGCGCCATGCCCTGGGCGTAGGGCTCGGCGGCGCGCGCGAGCGGCGTCGCGTGCGTGAGCGCGTCGGCCAGCGCACGCCGCCGCGGCGTACCCTCGGGCTGGCGGCGCGCCCAGTCGAGCAGCGCGCGCGCGCGCAGGTCGTGCATGATCGAGCGGTTGTTGGGGATGCGCATGAGCAGCGAGCGCTCGAGCGCCGGCCACGCCTTCTCGATGCGGGCACGCGCGCCCTCGCCGCGGTAGAGCGCGACGTGCACGCTCGCCATGAGCGCGACGTTGTGCTGCACGTGGAAGCCCTGCTGCGACCAGCCGGCGAGCGCGCGCGCGATCTGCCGGTCGGCCTCGTCAGGATCGTCGCGCGCCATCCAGTCCTGGTAGAGCGCGATGCGCAGGAAGGTCTCGGCGAAGCGATCGCCGCGCCGCTCGGCCTCGGCGAGCAGGGGCGGGAAGCGCGCGTGCACGTCGGCGTAGCGACCGAGGTTGGTGGTGGCGAGCAGGGCGTAGAGGTGCGCCTGCGCGATCTCCCAGTCGACCCCGGTGCAGTGCGCGCGCAGCCACTCGGCGGCGGGCCAGGTAGCGTCGAGCGTGCCGCGGAAGTCGCCCATCTGGAAGGCGGTTAGGCCGTGCACCGCGTCGCACAGGCCGATCGCGTGCGGGTGGCCCACCTCGACGGCGAGCTCGCGCGCCTGCGCCAGGAGCGCCTCGACGCGCGCGCGCGCGCGCACGCCCGCGGTCGACACGAAGGCGGCTTCGACGGAGAGCGCGCGAGAGATCCGGTAGGGCTCGCCGGTGGCCAGCGCCAGGCGCAGGTGCCGCGTCTGGAAGTCGGCGCCGAAGATCACGTCGCACACGCCCAGCCCGACCGCGGCCGACCAGCATAGATCCACGCGCGTCAGAGTCTCGGCCGAGAGCTGCGAAGGATCACGCCGGCGGAAGCCCAGGCCACGCACCGCCAGGCGCGCGCGCCCCAGCATGAGCGACACGAGCGCCCGCCGCGGCGTGCGCGGCAGGGGCATGCCGAGCGGCGCCAGCACATCACGCAGGAGCGCCACGCCGGCGTCGAACTCGCCGATCTTGAGGCGCATCTCGGCGGCGCGGCGGCGCAGCTCGATGGCGGCGCCGCGATGGGCGCCGTCGACGGCAGCCAGGTAGGCGGCCGCGGCCTCGCCGCCCCGGCCGCTCGCCGCGAGCGCGTCACCGAGCGCGGCGTGGACGGACTCGAGGCCCACGCCAGCGGGCGCGCCGAGCGCGAGCGCGCTGCGGTACAGGCGCACGGCGCGCTCGAAGGCGAGCGCGCTGGCGGCGCGACGGGCGGCGGCGAGCGCGTAGCCGGCGGCACGCTCAGGCCGCCCGGCCCCGGCCCAGTGCATGGCGAGCGCCTCGGGATCGGCCGCCGCCTCGCCCTCGAGCGCAACGGCCAGCTGCTCGTGGGCCGCGCCCGCACGCTCCGCCGACAGGCGCGCGGCCAGCGACTCGCGCACGCGATCGTGCCACGGCTCGATGGTGTCCGAGCCGCGGCCGCCGGAGGTGCGGCAGAAGCGCGCGACACGCAGCTCGCCGAGCTGGCGCAGGAACTCGGCCGCGGGCGCCCCGGCCGCGCGCTGCGCCGTGCTCTGCCGCAGCGGACCGCCGGCGAGCACCACCAGCTCGAGCAGCGCGCGCGTGCCCGGCCCGAGCTCGGCCGCGCGCTCCCACAGCGCGTCGTCGAGGCGCAGCGCGCCGAGCGCCTCGCTGCGCGGCGCGCTGGCGCGGCGCGCCAGCTCGTCGATGAACAGCGGATGGCCGCCGGCGTCCTCGGCGATGGCGGCCGCGGCGAGCGCGGGTGCACCCGCCTGCGCGAGCAGGCGTTCGGCAAGCGTGCGCGCCTCGCTCTGCGGCAGCGGCGGCACCTCCAACGCTCGCACGTCCCCGGGCAGGCGCACCGAGGCGGCGTCGCGCAGCGTCGCCAGCAGCAAGAGCGGCGGCGCGCCCGGCGGCGCGAGCACCGCCTCGAGCAGCTCGAGGCTGTCGGCGTCGGCCCACTGCAGGTCGTCGATGGCCAGGCACAGCGGCGCCCGCGCGGCCAGGCCGGCGAGCAGGCCGCGCAGCGCCGCGAACAGCTGGCGGCGACGCTCGTGCGGATCGGTGGCGAGCGTCGGGGCGCGCGTCGCGCGCGCCAGCGCATCGACGCTGGCCAGCTGCGGAAAGACCTGCGCGAGCAGCTCGGCGCCGCGCGGCAGGAGCGCGTGCACCGTCGGAGGGGGCAGGCTCGCGAGGTGCTCGGCCAGCGCGTCGGCAACGTTGTCGATGGCCTTGAAGGGCACGCTCTCGCGCTCGTGACAGCGGCCCACCAGCACGGTGAGCGTGGGGACGGCCTGCTGCGCCCGCGCCAGGTAGCGCCGGACGAGCGCGCTCTTGCCCACGCCCGAGCGGCCGCTCACGAGCACGGTCACGGTGCGCTGCGCGCGTACGTCGGCGAAGGCGCCGTCGAGCCGCACCAGCTCCTCGCCGCGGCCGAGGAAGATCGGCTCGAACGAGCCGCTGGGTGCGCTGTGGCGACTAGCGCTGGCGCCCGCAGAGACGCCGAGCCGCTCGAGCACGTCGCGGCCACCCGGCCGCTCGCCCGGTTCGCGCCGCAGGAGCGCGCTGCACAACGCCTCGAGGTCCTCGGGCACCTCCGGCCACAGTGCGCGCGGCGGCTCGGGCTCGCGTTGCTGCTTGAGCAGGAGCTGCTTGAGTGGCGGCCCGCTAAACGGCAAGCGACCGGTGAGCGCCTCGTAGAGCATGACGCCGACGCTGTACCAGTCGGCAGGCGGCCCGACGCGCTGGGCCGCGGCCTGCTCGGGTGCCATGTATGCGGCGGTGCCGACCACGTGCGGCGAGCTCAGCTCGTCGGCGCTCGAGCGCGCGCGCGTCACCAGGCCGAAATCGAGCACGACCACGCGACCCTCGTCGGTGACGCGGACGTTGCCAGGCTTCACGTCGCGATGGACCATGCCCACCGCGTGCACCGCGTGCAGGCCGGCCGCCAGCTGGCCGAGCGCGGCGCGCAGGCGCGCGACGTCGCAGACCCCGCCGTGCACGAGCGGCAGGTCGAAGGATGCCCCGTGACCGAGCGGCGCCTCCGCCTGCAGCGTGTGCCCCTCCTCGTCGAGGCTATCCGTGGCGGACTCACGGTGGAGCCCGGGTCTCACGAACGCCATGAAATCGACCCCGTGAACCAGCTCCATGGTGAAGAACCAGGCGCCGTTCTGCTCGATCAGCTCGCCGAGGACGACCAGGTTCGGGTGCTGCAGATCCTGGAGCGCGCGGAACTCGCGCTTGAGCCGTACGATCGCGCCGGCGTCGTTCACGCGCAGCGTCTTCAGCGCCATGCGGGCGCGCCGCTGCCGGTCGAGGACCTCATAGACGACCCCTGCGCCGCCCGCACCGAGCCTCGCGATCACCTCGAAGCGCTCGGTGCCCTCCAACAACCCCACGATCTTGCCCTCATTCGCGGCGCGCGCCTAGCGCCCAATCCCGGGCTCGACCACGAGGCCGCCGCGGGCAGCTACGACACGCGGGTCATTCCGAACCCATGTGCATAGCCGCGCGGGGCTTCAGCTTCAGCTCGGGCGCGTGCAACCGAATGAATACCATCGCGCCGAAAGGCACCTTCGTTCCGTAGACGGACTCCAGGTCGGAGCCCACGAAATTCAGTGAGCCCACGACGCCGACACCCGGCACCACCGACGCTATGGGGTCGAAATCATGTCCGAGGCCCAGCGAGATGCTGGTCAGGGCGAACGTCTCGTCCGCGAGCGTCGGCTCGAGCACGAGCTCCTTGCCGGTCTTCGTCACCAGCTCGGCGCGCGAGAACACGAGGTGATGTCCGCTCAGCAGCAGGGTCCCCTCGAGCAACACGGAGTGAGTCGCCGGGCCGTCCTCGGGCGCGTTGTGACCGAGCGCCGCGAAGAGCGACACGTCGCCCGAATCGGCCAGACGATGGTTCCAGCCGAGCGAGGCTGACGCCCGCTGCAGGCTCTCGTCGGGCTCGAGCCCCTCCGGGCTCTTCAAGTAGCCATAGGAGGCCTGTGCGCTCCAGTCTCGGCCAGGATTGACCGAGAGACGCCCGGCAAACGAGTCGGGAGCGCGAAGGTCGAGATCCCAGCGTTCCTCGTCGGGCTCGCGGCCGTTGAACCACGAACCCTCGAGCTTGATGTGCCGCGTGAACAGGCCCGCGGTCAGCACGCCAAAGGTGATGTGCGTCGAGTCCTGCCAGTGGTGGCCGAGCGGGGCCCACGGGTTGGCCATGGCCGAGAAGCGGTGCGGGAAGGCGGTGGGCCCGAGCGCCGGCTCGCCGGCGGCTGCCGCGTAGAGCTCGAACGCGAGCGCGTTCCCGAGCGCGTGCCGGTAGAGCGCGCCGATCTCCATGAAGAGGTCGTGCGGATGCTGGCGATCGTGCAGGAGCTCGCCTTCGAAGCTCTCGCCGGTCTGCAGCAGCAACGGGTAGCCGTCACCCGGCATCGTGGCGGGCTCGAGGCTCAACATCGTGCGCAGCACGAGCTCGCCATCGCCGAGCTCGCGCTTGGCCATGCCCATGACCCAGTTCGCACTGAAGATCGCGTCGTCACCACGATCGCCACCCTGGTAGTCGTAACCGACGAAGAGACTGGTATGCAGCATCAGCATCCAGCCGCCCGCCATCGTGTGCCACCCATAGATCGGCGTGGAATCAGGCTGCCAGCTGGTGCCAGAGCCCCCGCGCGCTTCCGGTAGACCGAGCACGCCGGAGTGTTCCATGGGCATCCTCTCGTGCTCCATCGGCGGCGCGGGCTGCTCCGCGGGCTTCTCCGCGGGTTGCTCCGCGGGCTGCTCCGCGGGCTTCTCCGCGGGTTGCTCCGCGGGCTCCTCCGCGGGCTTCTCCGCGGGCTTCTCCGCCGGATCGGGCGCAGGCTTGCCCATCGGCATGTCCCCGTGATCCTGAGCCAGCGCGGGTGCGGCAAGCGCCACGATGATCGCCAAGGCGCCCGCGGCGATGGTTTTCGTCACGCGGACGCCGTCTTGGCCATGAGACGCCGGCAACTGTCCTCGCAGCGGCGGCATGCATCGGCACAGACGCGGCAGTGTTCCATGTGGTGACCGTGGCGGTCGCACTCGTCACCGCAGAGCTTGCTGGCGAGCGCGCACGCCTCGAGCACTGCCTTGGCGAGGGCGGGCTCGAACGCGGTCTGACGGGAGAGGATCTTGCCCGTGGTGTCGCATACGTCGGCGCAATCCAGGTTGAGCCGGATGCACCGCGTGAGCGGCTTGGGGTCGTTCTCGCCGAGACACGCATCGGCGCAAGCGCCACACGCCTGCGCGCAGTCAAAGCAGGCCTGGATACACGCGAGCAGGGCCGCGCTGTCAACCGAAGCGGGGTGCGGATGCATCTCCATCATTTGCTGGGTGTGACCTTGAAACGACGACGGCTGGGTTGGCGCGTGGCTCATGGTGATTCTCCTCGGGTGGCGTGCTCGGTCCCGACCAAAGCAAGCGAGGTGCCATCGACGCCGAACTCATTGTAACTCCAAGGGTTATGCGTAACCGGCCGGGTCACTATGGAAGCGAACCCGTGATAGACGTTCGGCTTGCGCCGGCCGGATCGAGGTGCGGCGCCTTCTCGGCCCAACGCTGCGGCACCGTCCCCCGACTGCCGGCGCCGGGCTCTTCTGCCACAGTGAGGCGCTGGAGCACGCATCTGGGCGGAGCGGCCATCGTACGGGCCACTGGCACGCGGGCTCGGGCTTCGAGGCGGGTCCGCTATTTTGCGCGGAACACAATATTGTTGTTTGCAATATATCTCTGCGGCTAGTAGTGCTGCAGTGCGTTACTGACACGCACCCACACTGGAGCCACGGAGCACCACGACATGCAACCACCCGACGAAACCCTCAATCATCTTGAGAACGTGCGCCGCATCGAGACCTTCAACAAGGACGAGATGACCAGCTTCGCGATGGAGCTGACCCACTCCGTGTACCCGCACGAGGAGGTCTACGGCGACTACTGCACGTTGCAGGAATACATCGACTGCCCGCCCGAGGAAGTCTTCGCCTACCTCGCCGACCTCTACACCCTCGCGGAGTGGACCTACAGCCTGCGCGACTTCGAGGAGATGGACGCCGAGGGCCGCGTGCTCTCCACCGACAAGATCGGCGGCAAGACCAAGATCTACACGAAGTGCATCGCCCACGCCGACGCGATGACGGTCGACTACCACTGCGCGTGGGACCAGGGCGACAAGCTCTGGATGATCTACCTCATGCGCGTGATCCCGGCGGAGCGCGTGCTGAACAAGCAGGGCTCGGTCGTGCTGTGGACCAACTGCCGCCATCCCTTCTACGACCAGAACCCGTTCCCCGAGAAGGCGCCCGCTGATCGCAAGGTGTGGGTCGGCGACATGTGGCCGTTCTTCTACGCTGGCCACTGGGTCGAGATGCAGAACCTCAAGCACATCCTCGAGCACCGGCACAAGAACGGCCTGCCCATCAACCCCCGCCGCGCCGGAGGCAACTCGTGAGCGGCGCGCCGATGATCAGCCTGGCCGGCACCGCCAGCTACCTCCCCGAGAATGTCGTCGGCAACGACTTCTTCGGTGACGAGGACACGCCGCGCGCCGCGATGTTCCGCGGCGCCAAGTCGCGCCATCACGTGGCCGAGGGCGAAACCGCCCCGGAGATGATGGAGAAGGCGACCCGCAAGCTGTTCGACCGCCTGAACCTGGATCCGAGCAGGGACATCGATCTCATCCTCACCAATGTCAGCTTGCCCGACCTGCCGATGGTCGGCTCGGGCGCCTCGCTGGCGCGCCGGCTCGGCGCCAAGCCCCGCCAGATCGTCGACCTGCACAACGGCGGCTGCGTCTCCTTCTTGTTCATGATGGACATCGCGCGCGCGCTCATGCAGACCACCGGCGCCCGTTCCGCGCTGCTCGGCAACGTGCAGACCGCAGGCGGGCGCGTCTTCGCGCATCCCGAGAACCGCAAGCTGCCGCAGTCGGCAATACCCGGCGACGGCTGCGGCGTCGGCCTGCTCGTCGCCGGCGGCGAATCGCCCATCCGATCGATCGTCACGCACGCGTTCCCGGAGCATGCCGACGACATGCGCGTGGTCTCGGATGACGGCCAGCCGTACTGGGCACCCCGCACGACACCGATGCACATCGACTTCAGCGAGGCGCGCTCCGCGGCGATCGTGGCGCGGGGCAACAAGCTGGTGCCGAGCGTGGTGCGCGACGCGTGCCTGGCGGCGGAGATCAGCACCAAGGACATCGGCCTCCTGGTCACCAACCAGCCGCACCCGATCTTCCTGCGCAACTGGCGCGAGGCGCTGCAAGTGTCGCGCGAAGTGCACGTCGACACCTTCTCCGAGCACGGCAACCTGTTCGGCGCGGCGCTGCCCATCTCCTTCGAGCGCGCGTTCGAGAGCGGCAAGCTCGCGCGCGGCACCAAGGTGGTCTTCGGTGGCTTCTCGCACGCGGGCGACTACTCGGCGGCCGCGGTGGTCGAGTGGCAGGCCGGAGCGGTCGCGTGACCGCGATGAGCCTCGTCGACGCGCTGATCGAGACGCTCACCGACTGGGAGCTGTGTTACGTCTTCGGCGTGAGCGGCGCCAACATCGAGCACCTCCACGACGCGATCCACCGCAAGGGTGGCGATCGCCTGCGCTCGGTGATGGCGCGCTCCGAGGTCGGCGCTGCCTTCATGGCCGATGCGCGCGCGCGCGTGCACCGGACCCTCGGCGTGTGCTGCGCGACCTCGGGTGGCGGCATGATGAACCTGGCGGTTGGCCTGGCGGAGTCGTACGCCGAGTCGGTGCCGGTCCTCGCCATCGTGGGCCAGGTGCCGACCACGATGGAGGGTCGCGGCGGCTTCCAGGACGGCTCGGGCATCGGGCGCACCGTCGACGCGCTGGCAATGTTTCGCACGTTCACCAAGTACGCGGCGAAGATCGAGGAGCCGGCGCAGTTCTGGACCTGCCTCACCGAGGCGGTGACCGCGGCGGTCAGCGGCCGGCCTGGGCCCGCCGTGCTGCTGGTGCCGCGGGATCTCTGGTCGATGGAGGTGGGCCCCCGTCCGGCGACGCTGCCCGAGCGGCTCGCCAGCCTGCGCAGCCCGGCGCCGATCGAGGACGAGGCCTCGTTACAGCTCCTCTTCGACGCGTTGCGGGACGCCCGCCGCCCCGTGATGGTCCTGGGCACCGGCGTCGACCGCTGCTCCGCGCCCGACGCCGTGCGCCGGTTCGCCCTGGACGCCGCGATCCCGGTGGTCAGCACGATGGCCAACCCGGGCGCGTTTCCCAACGATCATCCGCTGTACCTGGGAACCATCGGTGCAGCCGGCCATCCCTCGGCGCACGCGTACCTCAACGATGACGCCGATCTCATCGTGGCCGTGGGCACCGGGCTCGACGCCATGACACGCGGACCCATTGCGCGCGGGCTGGGACGCGCGCAGGTCGCGCTCGTCAACATCGACGCCGCGCAGCCCCGGCGGACGATCGTGCCCGCGCTGGTCGTCGAGGCCGATGCCGGCGTGGTCTTCGCGGCGCTGAACGCCAGGCTCGAGGATCAGCCGTTTCAGCACGCACCGGTCGAAGGCTACGAGCTGCGGCGCTACCGGGTCGCGCCGGTACCGACCACCGGCTTGCGACTCGAGCCCAAGGCGGACGCACTTCGCTCCAGCGAGGCGGTGGCGCTCCTGCAGCGCTACTTGCCCGAGCGCGGTCACATCCTGTTCGACGCGGGCAACTGCGCAGCCACCGCGCTACACTTTCTGGACGTCCCCGCGGGGGCCAGCACCACGATCGCGCTCGGTCAGGGCGGCATGGGCTACGCCATCGCCGCGGCCACGGGCGCCCAGCTGGGCAACGGGCCGCAGGAACGCACCGTGGTCGTCTGCGGCGACGGCGCGTTCATGATGCTGGGAACCGAGATCCATACCGCCGTGGACCTCGGGCTGCGGATCCTGTTCGTGGTCTTCAACGACAACCAGCACGGCATGTGCGTCACCCGCCAGCGCATCTACTTCGATGCGCGGCTGGAATGCTCGCACTACACGGATCTCGACGTCGCCGGGGTGGCCCGCGGGTTCGGCTCACGCGACCGGCTGTGGGTCGGCAGCGCGGCCTCACCGGCACAGCTGCTCGCGAAGCTCGCGGAGTACCACGCGGACGGCGCCGCGCGCCCCGGTGTACTGGAAGTACGGCTGACACGAGAAGAGATGCCGCCGTTCGCGCCCTTCATGAGCGAGGACGCCGAGACCTATGTGGCGCGCGCAGGATCCTCCTGGCGCAGCACGAACAGCGTTCCATCGGCCGCCTGAGGCATACCGTAGCGATGAGCGACGACGACAGCGACGACTTCGCAGGGCTCAAGCTCGACAACCAGATGTGCTTTCCCCTGTACGCGGCCTCGCGCTTGGTCGTCCAGGCCTATCGTCCGCAGCTCGAGGCGCTCGGGCTCACCTACCCGCAATACCTGGTGCTCCTGGTGCTGTGGGAAAAGGACGGCTCGACCGTGGGCGAGATTGGCGCACGGCTCAAGCTCGACTCCGGCACGCTCACACCCCTGCTCAAGCGGCTGGCGGCGGATGGCCTGATCAAGCGGCGCCGCAGCCGGGAGGACGACCGCAGCGTCGAGAACTGGCTGACGACACGCGGCGGGGAGCTCAAGGTCCCGGCTGCCCAGATTCCGGGTCAGCTGCTGTGCAGCACGGCGCTGGAGCTGTGCGAAGTGGACGCGTTGAGAGCGGCGCTCCTTCCCATCTTGCAGAAGCTCGTCGCCTATCACGACCGCTGAAGGTGCGTCACAACCCGCCTTCGTAGACCAGGTCGATCGCGCGACTGGGTGCCGCGGTGATGCCTCGGAGGACCGACCGGAGCGGCCCTCGATCGGGCTCGTCGCCGAGCGAGAAGCGAGCCCGCGCAATCAGCGTTCCGAGCACGATGCGCAGCTCGTACGCGGCGAAGGCGGCGCCCAGGCAACGGCGGTGGCCGCCTCCGAACGGTGCATATTCGAATGGTGAGTACTTCCGCGCGAGGAATCTGTCGGGCCAGAATCGAGTCGGCTGCTCCCAGATGTCTGTTCGGCCGTGCAAGAGTGACACCGCGACCGCGACGTTCATCCCTACCGGAACCAGGCTGCCGCGCAGCCGGAGCGGCGCGCGCACACGACGCAGCATGATGGGCACCACCGGGTGCAGTCGCAACGCTTCGCTGGCCACGGCTCCGAGGTAGGGGAGCTGGGCCATCGCCTCGGGCGCGGGTGACTGGCCGAGTGGGCGAAGCTCGGCCCGGAGTCTCGCCACCAGCTCGGGCTGCCGATGCAGGTAGTGCATGGCCCAGCTGAGCACGGTCGCCGTGGTTTCATGCCCTGCGACGAGCAAGGTGCGCAGCTCGTCGAGGAGGTCCGAGTCGGAGAGCGCCGAGCCATCTTCGTACCGGAGGGCCACGAGCAAGCTGAGGATATCCTCCTGGGGCGCGCTCGCGCCTTCGCGGCGCCGCGCGACCTCGGCGAGCACCAGGGCGTCGAACGCCTCTCGGGCGCGCACAAAGCGGCCCCACGGTCCACGACCGGCGACGTCCCGCCGCAGCGCCGGCACCAGCATCAGCGGTGGCGCATAGGCGTCGAGCATGGCGGTCACCGCGCGTTGCATCTCCGCACATCGCCTTTCGCCCTCCACGCCGAAGACCGTCCGCACGATCACTCGCAGCGTGATCGACTGCATGAGCACCTGGGCGACCACGGGCACGCCCGGCTGCAAGAGCGCAAGCTCCGCCCGGGCGACCTCCTGGATGACCCGCCCGTAGGTGCGCATCCGCTCGCCATGAAACGGGGGCACGAGCAGGCGGCGCTCGCGCCCGTGACGGTCGCCGGAAAGGAGGATCAGCGATCCTGGTCCCACCAGCGCCTCGATGGGGTTCGCCTGGACCGTCTCATAGCTCGAGGGATCGGCGGTGAAGACGTCGCGAGCGCCGTCGGGATGCCCGGTGACGACGATCTCGCCCACGCCAGGAAGGCGCACCGCGAACGGATCGCCGCGCCGGGCGCCGCGCCGGAAGAAGCCTTCGGGATCGATCGCCGCGTGCAGTGCCTGGAGGAGCCGCAGCCGCGGAGGTCGGGGGAGCGGGACATCGTTCGCAGTCAAGACGGTGCGAAACTTAGCCTCACGAAGGAGGCCACGGCAATGGTGGACGGCAACCGCCTCGGCATGGCTCGGACCCGAACATCGGGCCA
This sequence comes from Haliangiales bacterium, assembly GCA_046595695.1. Lineage (GTDB taxonomy): Bacteria > Myxococcota_A > Polyangia > Haliangiales > SHYZ01 > JBKJOI01. The sequence continues at coordinate 11,989 of JBKJOI010000280.1, forward strand.
CGGATTGCACACCTGAGCGCCTGCGCACGCCCCAGGACCAACCCGGTCCTGTAGGACTTCCGCCATCGTCGCGCCAGCACCGGACCCAGACTTGCATCCCAGCAGCCGGTGCCCCCAATGATGTTCCCCGCGCTCGTGCTGTCCAACTTCTCGATGACCCGTCCCCGCCACGAGGTGTCACAGCTTCGCATGCTCGAGTGGCTGGCGGACGCCCATGCCGAGGCCGAGGCCGGGCTTGCGCCAACGACGCCGGGCATGCGCGCCGACTTCGCCGCGCGCATCGACAAGCTCATCCGTCGCTGCGCCTGCGGCCCGGCGCAGATCAGCAAGCGCGGCTTCTCGATCCCCGACATCGGCTCCTCGCGCTGGAGCGAGAACACGATCTATGACATCGCCCGGCATCCGCACGGAGCGGGCACCGCGGCCCGCTCGCGTCGCTACGCCGAAGTCGTCGACGCCTACTTCGAGGCCGAATACGCCGCCGAGTCGGTCCCGCCGCGGGATGTGGTCCACGTGACCTGCACCGGCTACGTATCTCCTAGCCCCGCCCAGAAGCTACTCTCGAAGCGCGGCTGGGGCGCCAAGGCCCGGGTGACGCACGCCTATCATATGGGCTGCTACGCGTCCCTTCCGGCGCTCCGCATCGCCGCGGGCTGCCTGGCGACCGCGGGGACGCCCGGGGAGGCGGACGTGGCCCAGCGCGTCGACATCGTGCACACCGAGCTGTGCTCGCTGCACCTCGACCCGACCCTGCACGACATCGAGCAGCTGGTGGTGCAGAGCCTGTTTGCCGACGGCTTCATCCGCTACTCGCTGAGCGCGGACGGCGGTGCGTCCCACAGCCCCGGTGGCCCCGAGCTCCGGCTTCTCGGCACCCACGACGCCCTCTTGCCCGAGTCGACGGAATCCATGACCTGGGTGTTCTCAGACTGGGGCATGCAGATGACGCTCGCGCGCGACGTGCCCGACCGGATCGCGACGGCGCTTCGTGGCTTCGTGACCGAGCTCTACCGCCGCGCCGGCCGTGACATTGCCAGCGCGAAGTCGACCGTGTTCGCCGTCCATCCGGGCGGCCCGAAGATCATCGACGCCGTCGGCACGGTGCTGGAGCTCGAGGACGGCCAGCTGCGCGCGAGCCGCGAGGTGCTGCGCGAGCATGGCAACATGTCGTCCGCGACGCTGCCGCACATCTGGAAGCAGGTCGTCGAGGATCCCGCGGTGGCCCCAGGAACCCTGGTGGCCAGCCTTGCCTTTGGTCCTGGCCTCACCTGCTGCGGCGGGCTTTTCGAGAAGCGCTGACATGCTCGCGCTCTTGCTGGCCCCCGTGGCTCTCCAGGCGCTTGCCATGGCCGTCGACGAGGGCTGGTACCATCGTCGCCGCGGCCTGCCACGCTGGGAACGGCTCGGCCATCCGCTCGACACGCTCACCGTCGCGCTCTGCTACGCCTGGCTGGTCGCCAGGCGCCCCGACGACCCGCATGCCCTCGCGGTCTACGTGGCACTGGCCGCCGGTTCTTGCCTGTTCGTCACCAAAGACGAGGGCGTACACGCACGCGCCTGCTGCCCCGGTGAGCACTGGCTGCACGCGGTGCTGTTCGTTCTGCACCCTATCGTGTTCTTCGCCTTTGGCGCCATCTGGTGGTCGGGCGAGAGCTCGTTGATCTTGCGCGCGCAGCTCGCGCTCACTCTTGCCTTCATGGCCTATCAACTCATCTACTGGAGCATCTATGCGAAGCGACAAGCCTCTGCGCCCGGTGAACAACGCGATCTACAGCGAGCTGGGCGACCGGTGGTACGGCGCCAAGGATGATCCCGTCGCCCTGCTCCGCGCGGAGTCCCGGCACCGCAATCCCTGGGTCGCCGAGGAGATTCGCCGGGCCTTCGGGCCGCGGCCGTGCTCGGTGCTCGACGTGGGCTGCGGAGCGGGCTTCCTGTCCAATTACCTCGCCGAGCGCGGGCACCGCGTTACCGGACTGGACGCCGCCGAGGACTGCCTGGCCGTGGCGGCGCGACACGATACATCGCGCACCGCGATCTACGAGCACGGGGACGCGCTGGCGCTGCCCTACGACCGGGCCAGTTTCGACGTCGTGTGCGCGATGGACTTCCTCGAGCACGTCGAGGAGCCGGGCCGCGCGATCGCCGAGATCGCGCGCGTGCTCGCGCCCGGCGGCATGTTCTTCTTCCACACCTTCAACCGCAA
>JBKJOI010000575.1:0-5387 GCA_046595695.1 Haliangiales bacterium
AGGCCGAGAATCGCGACCAGGGCGATGGCGATCGTCACCCCGCCCACGATGGCCGCCGAGCTCACCAGGCCGACCTCGGGCGCGAGCCACTTGAACACGATCGCCACCGGGAGCACCGAGCCGCGCACGAAGTTGGGCACGGTCGTGGTCGCGGTCGCGCGCAGGTTGGTGCCGAACTGCTCGGCCGCGACGGTGACGAAGACCGCCCAGTAGCCGGTCGCCAGGCCCAGGAAGGCGCAGCAGGCGTAGAAGGTCGTGGTCGAGCCGCGGCCGAACACGAAGTAGAGGACCACGCCAGCGCCGGTCATCAGCACCGACAGCGCCAGCACCTTGCGGCGGCTGCCGATGAGCTGGCTGAGCGCGCCCGAGCCGAAATCGCCCACCGCCAGCCCCGCGTACGACCAGAAGACCGCGTTGGCTACCGTGGGCGCCGGATCCATGCCCATGGCCTTGCCGATCTCGGGCGAGAACGTGATCAGGATGCCGACCACGTACCAGATGGGTATGCCGGTCAGGATCACGCAGATGTAGCGGAGCGCGCGCTGCCGGCTGGCGAACAGCGCGAAGAAGTTCCCGCGCGAGACCCCGGTCGCCAGCGTCTTCTTGAACATGCCCGACTCGAAGACGCCGATGCGCAGGCCGAGGAGCGCGAGGCCCAGCCCGCCGCCGACGAAGTAGGCAGTGCGCCAGTCGACCAGCTTGGACACAGCGACCGCGACGAGCGCGCCGCAGATGCCCACGCCGGCGACGATCGCGGTCGCGTAGCCGCGGTGCCGCTTGTCCACCGTTTCGCTCACCAGCGTGATGCCGGCGCCCAGCTCGCCCGCCAGGCCGACGCCGGCCACCAGCCGCAGGACGGCGTACTGGTCGACGGTCTGCACGAAGCCGTTCGCGATGTTGGCCAGCGAGTACAGGATGATCGAGCCGAACAGCACCGACCGGCGGCCACGCCGGTCGCCCAGGAAGCCCCACAGGAGCCCGCCCATGAGCATCCCGCCCATCTGCATGTTCATGAGGTAGCCGCCCGCATCGAACATCTCGGCCGCGGGCACGCCGATGGCCTTCAGGCTGGGCACGCGCACGATCGAGAACAGCAGGAGGTCGTAGATGTCGACGAGGTACCCGAGCGCCGCGACGATGACCACGAGGTTCACCGCACGGGCCCTGGCCGCTTCGCCCGAGGCAGTGGTTTCGGCCATGCGCGGGGAATGTATATTGCGCCCCGGAAGGAGTCACCATGAGCAACACGACGAACGAGCCAGCCAGCGCGCATATCCAGGTCCTCCGCGAGCCCGGGATCCTCACGATCCGCTTCAACCGGCCCGAGAAGAAGAACGCCATCACCGTCGCGATGTATGACGCGATGGCGGCCGCGATCGGCGAGGCCGAGCGCGACCCCGGCGTCCGTGTCATCCAGTTCACCGCCGCGGGCGAGGCGTTCACCGCCGGCAACGACCTGGGCGACTTCATGAGCAACCCGCCGACCAGCGAGACGTCGCCGGTGTTCAAGTTCCTGTTCGCGCTGGCCAGCGCGATCAAGCCGATCGTTGCCGCTGTCGACGGCATCGGCGTGGGCATCGGGCTCACGCTCCTGCTCCACTGCGACCTGGTCTACGCGTCGGAGCGAGCCAAGCTGCGCGCGCCGTTCGTGGACCTGGGCCTGGTGCCCGAGGCGGCCTCGAGCCTGCTCCTGCCCCGGCTCATCGGCCACCAGCGCGCCGCGGAGCTCTTGCTGCTGGGCGAGACGCTCACCGCCGCGCGCGCCCACGAGCTGGGCCTGGTCACCGCCGTGGTGCCCGCGGCCGAGCTGGCCGCGCGCGCGCTCGACGCCTGCAAGCGGCTCGCGGCCAAGCCGCCCGCGGCGCTGCGGCTGACCAAGCAGCTGCTCAAGGAGGCGGGCCACCAGGCGGTGCCCGAGCGCATCCGCCACGAGGCCGTGCACTTCGGGCACCAGCTCGCCTCGGCCGAGGTGAAGGAGGCGATCAGCGCCTTCTTCGAGAAGCGCACGCCCGACTTCTCCAAGCTGGGCGGGTGACGCCGTGGCCGGACACATGGTGATCGTGGCCTACCGGCCGAAGCCGGGCCAGGACGCGCGACTGCTCGAGCTGCTGAAGGAGCACGTGCCCATCCTGCGCGGCATCGGCCTGGCGACCGCCCGGCCCGTGCAGCTCATGCGCGCGAAGGACGGGACCTACGTGGAGGTCTTCGAATGGGTCTCGGCCCAGGCGGTGGAGCAGGCCCATTCGCACCCAACGGTGCTCGAGATGTGGGCGGGCTACGCGAGCGCGTGCGACTACGTGCCGCTCGCCTCGCTCGCCGAGAGCGCCGAGATGTTCGCCAGCTTCGTGCCGGTCGAGATCCAGGCGTGATCCGGGCGGATCGCGAGAGCCGCTTCCGCGGCGTGACTACGCGCGGGCGGCGAGCGGCTGTCGGGGATCCGTGGACGGCACGCGCTCGGCGCCACCGTAGCTCGCGATGGCCTCGGCGCAGAGCCGGTCGACCTCGGGCATGGTGCGCGCGCTCAGCTTGGCCGCCTGCAGCGCGAGCGGCCAGCGCAGGCCGAGCGCCACGCGCAGCGCACGAGTCGTGATGATGCGCGGCATGCGCCGCTGCATGCCGTCGACCAGCGCGGCCACCGCCACCGCCACCGGCGAGGTCGCGCGCACGATCCCCGGCAGACGCGCACGCAGGAACGCGAACGCCGGATGCGTCTCCGCGGTCGCCACCAGGTCGGTGTCGATCCACGAGAAGTAGGCCACACCGACGTCGACGCCGCGGTGGCTCACCTCCTGGCGCAGCGTGTCGCAGAGCGACTCGGTGGCCGCCTTGCTGGCCGCGTAGGCGCCCATCCCGGGCATGCCGAGCGCCGCGGAGATCGACGCGTTGGCGAGGAAGTAGCCGCGCCGCGCGACGAGCTGCGGCAGCGTCGCGCGCATCACGTTCCAGGTGCCCATGAAGTTCACGGACATGACGCGCGCGAACTGCGCCGGGTCGATCGTGGCGAGCGTGCCGAACGCGCCGATGCCCGCGTTCGACAGCACGATGTCGAGGCCGCCGAAGCGCGTGACCGCGCCAGAGGCCGCGCGCTGCACCGCGTCGGCGTCGGCGACGTCGGCCTCGAACCACGCGGCGGCGTCACCCAGGGACGCCGCGAGCGCGGCCAGCCGCTCGGGCTCGAGCCCGACCAGCGCGACCTTGCCTCCGCGCGCGACCACGGCCTTCGCGGTCTCGGCGCCCATGCCGCGCGCCGCACCGGTGATGAGGACGATCTTGCCCGAGAGTGACGTTGTCCTGGCCATGGGCCGGCAGCGTATCAGAGCGAGACCTTGCTGAAGCGACGCACGCTCAGCCACACCAGCAGCGCCGACATGCCGAGCAGCGCGAGCACGTTGGGCAGCAGATCGATGGGCCCGGCGTCGCGCAGCACCACGCCGCGCATGATCGCGATCATGTGCGTCGCCGGTAGACAGCGGCCGATCCAGTAGAGCACCGGAGGCAGCCCCGAGGCCGGGAAGATGTAGCCGGACAGGAAGATCGACGGCAGCAGCAGCATCTGCCCGGCCTGCATGGCCGCCGACTGCGTCTGCGCGCGCGTCGAGATGAACAGGCCCATCGCCAGCACCGCGAACAGGTAGACGATGGCCATGGCGAACAGGAAGGCGAGCGAGCCGCGGATCGGCACCGAGAAGCCGAAGCGCATGGCGATCAGCACCAGCGCCATCTCGAAGACGCCGACGACCAGGTAGGGCGCCAGCTTGCCGAGCATGAGCCCGGTGGGATGGATGGGCGTGACCAGCAGCTGCTCGAGCGTGCCGCGCTCGCGCTCGCGCACCAGCGCCAGCGACGTGAGGATGACCGCGACGATCTGCAAGAGGATGGCGACCAGGCCGGGGATGATGAAGTTGGGCGTGCGGCCGGCCGGGTTGAACAGGATGATCGGCTGCGCGCCGACCAGCGGCTCCACCGCGACGCCGCCGCCCATGAGCTCGAGGTTCTCCTGCGCCATGAGCCCGTTCACCGAGGCCAGCGCCGCCGAGCTGGCGGTCGAGTCGGAGCCGTCGATGAGCACCAGGATGCGCGCCTTGCGCCCGTGCGCGCGGTCGTCGTGGTAGTCGGGCGGGATCACGATCGCGACGCGCGCGCGCCCCGAGCGGATCTCCTCGCGGCCGCGGTGGGCAGAGGTGGTCAGGGTGACGATGTCGAAGGTGCCGGTCGCGCGCAGCCCGTCCATGAGCTCGCGGCTGGCCGCCGAGTGGTCCTGGTCGACGACCACGGTGGGCAGGTGCTTGACGTTCTGATCGATGAAGCCGAACAGCACGAGCTGGAACAGCGGCACCATGAGCGCGATGCCCAGCGTCGAGCGGTCGCGCCGCAGGTGCACGAACTCCTTCTGGAAGATGGCGAGGAAGGAGGACCACATGTTACGCGGCGCCTCCCTTGCCCTTGCCGTTGCCGTTGCCGTTGCCGTTGCCGTCGGCCGCGGCGCGCTTCGCGGCCGACTCGGTGAGCGTGACGAACACGTCCTCGAGCGACGCGGTGATCGCGCGCAGGCTGGTCACGCGGAAGCCGGCGCGGGCCAGCTCGGCGGTGAGCTGCGGATCGTCGAGGTCGGCGCGCACGAGCGCGTGCACCGCCTGGCCGAAGATGGTCGCGCCCGCGCAGAACGGGCGCGTGCGCAGCCACGCCAGCGCCGGCGCGGTCTGCGTCGCCGCGGTCTCGACCTCGACGCGCCGCCAGCCCTCGGGGTTGACCTCGGGGATGGTCTTCAGCTGCTCGGGCGTGCCCAGCGCGAGCAGCTTCGACAGGTACAGGTAGCCGACCTCGCCGCAGCGCTCGGCCTCGTCCATGTAGTGCGTGGTGACCAGCAGCGTGATGCCCTGCGCCGCGAGCATGAACAGGAGATCCCACAGCTCGCGCCGGGCCACCGGATCGATGCCGGCGGTGGGCTCGTCGAGGAAGATGACCTCGGGCTCGTGCATGAGCGCCGAGCCGAGCGCCAGGCGCTGCTTCCAGCCGCCCGAGAGCTTGCCCGCGGGGCGATCGACGTACGGGCCGATGTGGGTGAGCTCGATCGCGGCCTCGCGGCGCCGGCGCAGCCGCTCGCCGGTGAGGCCGTAGACGCGCGCGTAGAAGTCGAGGTTCTCCCTGACGGTGAGGTCCTCGTAGAGCGCGAACTTCTGGCTCATGTAGCCGATGCGCCGGCGGATCGCCTCGCCCTGGGTCGCGACGTCGAGGCCGAGCACGCTGGCCTTGCCGCCGGTGGGCGCGAGCAGGCCGCAGAGGATGCGGATGAGCGTCGACTTGCCCGAGCCGTTCGGGCCCAGCAGGCCGAAGACCATGCCCTTCTTCACCTGCAGGTCGACGCCCTGCAGCGCGTGGAAGTCGCC
>JBKJOI010000696.1:0-8638 GCA_046595695.1 Haliangiales bacterium
GCTCGCCGGCGATGACGCGATCGACGGCCTCGCGCGGTGCCGTGACGGTCTCGACCCGGTAGCCGAGCTCGGCGATCACCCTGGCCTCCGCGGTTGCAACCATGGGGCTGTCATCCACCACGAGGATGAGCTCGCCGGCGCCGGATACGGCATCTGGGTTGTCACGTAACGCGGAGTCGGCGGCGGCGAGCGGTAGCGTGATGTGAATCGCCGTACCTCGGCCGATCTCGCTGTCGATGGACACGGCGCCGCCGTGCTGGACCACGATGCCGTGCACGACCGAGAGCCCGAGACCGGTTCCCTGACCGGGTGGCTTGGTGGTGAAGAACGGCTCGAAGGCGCGCTCCTGCACCGCCTCGGGCATCCCTGCGCCGGTATCCGACACGATCAGTTCGACGGATTCGAGGCCTCGACGCAAAAGCTCGATCCTGAGCGTGCCGTCAGCCTCTCCGATGGCGTCGATGGCGTTGCGGCAAAGGTTCAGGATCACCTGGTGCATCTGGGTCGTGTCGACCGATACGACGCCCGCGGCGCGATCGAGGTCGGCCTGGAGAGTGATGTTGCTGGGCAACGAGACGCGCACCAGGCGCACCGCATCGAGGACGACGTCCAGCATGGCGACCGGCGAGCGCCGCGACTCGGCGGATCGGCTGAAGGAGAGGATCCGAGCGATCAGATCCCGCGCCAGCTCCGCGCTCAGGTGGATGTCGTCGGCAATCGGCCCACGCACCGGGTCGCTCGCCAGATCGAGGGCCAGTCGTTGCGAGCCCATGAGGATCGGAGTCAGCAAGTTATTGAAGTCGTGCGCAATGCCTCCCGCTAGCGTGCCCACCGTCTGCAGCTTCTGCGCATGCAACATCTGCTGGGCGATGCGGTCGCGCTCCTGTACCGCACGATGGCGTTCCTGCAGCATGGCATTGAACCCCTGGAGAGCCTCGCGCATCTCGCCCGAGCCGCCGACCTCGACGTCGGCCGACTCGCCGTCGCGGCCGTAGTGGCTCATGGCGCTCGTCAGCCGTACGAGTGGGCGCGAGAAGCGCTCGGCTGCGGCGAAGCCGAGCAGTCCGACCAGCGCCAGCAGCACCAGCGCGATCGAGGTGGCCTGGCGACCGATCGCGGCGACCTGCGCCATGACCACGCTCTCGGGAAGCCTGACGACGACCGTCCACCCGACGCTCGGGACGGTGGACGAGGCGCTGATCCAACGCTGGCCTTCCGTGGCGGTCACCAGGACGCGCCCCGCGTCCGGTGGGCCGGCCGTGGGAGGTTCGTCCCCGCGCAGAACGCGCAGCGAGTCGCTGCTTGCCGCGGTCGCGCGCAGTGTCGCCGAGCTGGCGATCACCTGACCCTCGCCGCTCATCAGGATGACTTCGGCCGGCCAGTCGTCGGCCGTCGGGCGTGTGATGAGCTTGTACAGCTCTCCATTGCGATCCATGAGGCCGAGCTCGCCGGTCAGCACCCCGGCGAAGGCGCCTTGAGCGCGGATCGGAGTTCCCGCGACCAGGGACAGGTTTCCTGCGGTCGAGACCCTGACCTCGGCGACCGCCGGCTGGAGCCGCTGCCTGGGCACGAGGAAATACTGGCGATCCGAACGGTCGACGCCCACGCGCTCGGGCTTGGAGGGGCGAGCGACGACCGTGCCGTCGTGATCGAGCACGGTGAAGTAGAGGAAGAACTGACTGGTGGAGTCGAAGCGTTCCAGCTCGCTGGCCAGCTCGGTCGGCTGCATGCCCTGTATGCCCGGCAACTCGGCGATGGCCCCGAGCTCGCCCAGCGCCGCCGACAGCGTGCGATCCATCTCCACGCTCACGACGCGCGCGTAGAGCGAGATCTTCTGTTCCTCCACGCGCCGGAACGAGCTGCGCATGCGCGGGGTCAGGACCAACGCGAAGGCCAGCCAGCTGAGCATCACCAGGATGCTCACAAACAGCGCGATGCGCGCGTGAAGGCCCCCACCCCACCAGCCACGTGGGGCGCGGGCACCGCGCGCCTCGGCTGCGGCCGGCGTGGGAGCTATGGCGGTGCCCATGCTATGTCCACCAGCCATTCGAGATGGGTCGCGCGGGGCCCGTCCAGCGACCACATCCACTTGAACGAGGAACCCACGGCGAGGCCGTCGGACACGCGGAGCTTCCCGCCAATCTTGTGACCGTTGAAGCCCGTACGCTCTCGGTACCACGACGACTCGGCCAGCGCATCGAGGATGGCGTCGCGCCCGACACGGCGGAATTCGTAGCCGAACAGAATTCCGGGACACGCCCACTCCGCCTCGACACCGGCGGCGAGCGCGGTGGCGCCGCCCGCGGCGCGCTGGTTGTGCGCCATCTCCACGTAGGCACCGAGATCGACGGCGCTCGCGCGGAGGCCCATCTCGAACAGCCCGGCCAGCAGACGAAAGTCGCTGGCCAGCCGGCCGTCAGGGAGAGCCGTGTTCGAGCCGTGGCCATGCTCCAGCGCCACCGCCGTAACATTCGGGTAATCGTGGAACGTGAGGTCGATCGACAGGGTCACCGGGCCAGATCTCGCCGCGGCGCCGACCTGTGCCACGAGCACGAAGACGTCACGGACGGAGTCCTCGCGCTCCTCCAGGATGAACTGGCCGAAGGCAGCGTGCCCGCCGAGCGGGGCGGCGGTCGTGCCCCACGTGACTTCCTCGAAGAGACCATCGGGCGCGACGTCTTCATCCCAGATGAGTCGGCGATCGTGGAACGTCGCAGGCAGCTTGCCCACCATGAGCAACAGCCCATCGGATGGGCGGAAGCGCAGGAACGCACGGTCGACCTTGAGTGCCTGCTTGTCGAAGCCGTGGCCCAGGCTCAGCTGCGACGACGTCGGGTCTTCCGACCCGGTCGAGAGGCGCGCGCCGACGTCGATTCGGTCGGACAGTTCGTAGCGGCCGCCGAGTCGGACGCGGACACGCACGCGCTGACGATCCGGCTGATCCTCGAACAGCTCGAGCTCCGACCGCAAGCGCAGGCTCATCTCGCCATGAAGCTTCGACCCTGGCGCGGCGCCCGTCAGCGCAGCGACTGCAGGCAGGTCCGCAGCGTCGGCGTGGTTCGCAGCGAATCTGGCCACCGCGACGCAGCCCACGGCCACTTTGGTGATGCCACGCGGACGCATCCCGACCTCCCCCCTCGAGCCCCCAAGGTCAACGACGTCTACTCTAGTCCAATTCGCTGGCCGCGAGGTCGCCACGCCCCGCCCTGCCTCAAGTCTTTCCAAGGCCGGCCGATACGGGACCACATGGGGACCCGCGCACCGCAGGCCGCCGAGATCCGACGCGCCATCGCGGGTCCGGATTTCGCGGCGCTCGCGCCCTACCTGACCGAAGAAGTGCTGGTCCGGGCAGGAGAAATCTTCGGCAGCCTGGTCGGGCTGCGGCACCGGATCCTGGCCTCGTTCCCGGGCGGAGATGCCGAGGTCTTCGAGCTGGAGCTGTTCGCGCGCCGCGTGAAGGCACGCTGCGCCGTGATCCTGCGCGCCACCGGCGAGCGGGTCGAGGAGCTGCGCTTGTTTTTTGGGGATTCGGTGCCCGGCCGATTCGGTGCGGGCGGCCGGCAAGGGACGAAGCGCTCGCCCGACGGGACGCCGGGCTCGAAGAGGCACTAGCCGAGCCGGGCTACGCGACGCGCTCGAACAGGCCGGCGGCGCCCATGCCACCGCCGATGCACATCGTGACGATGCCGTAGCGGCCCTTGCGGCGCTCGAGCTCGGCGAAGAGCGTGCTGACCAGCTTGGCGCCGGTGCAGCCGAGCGGATGGCCGAGCGCGAGCGCGCCGCCGTTCACGTTGAGCTTGGCGTCGGGGATCTCGAGCATGCGCTGGCAGTAGATCGCCTGGCTCGCGAACGCCTCGTTCATCTCGATGAGATCGATGTCGGCGATCGACAGGCCGGTCCTGGCGAGCAGCTTCTTGACCGCCGGGAACGGCCCGATGCCCATGATCTCGGGCGGGACGCCCGCGACCTGGAACATGCGGAAGTAGCCGAGCGGCTTCTTGCCCAGCGCCTTGGCCTTGTCGCCCGACATGAGCACGAGCGCCGCGGCGCCGTCGGAGAGCGGCGAGCTGTTGCCGGCCGTGACCGAGCCCTTGGCCGAGAACACCGGCTTGAGCGCCGACAGCTTCTCGGCGGTGGTGTCGGGACGCGGGAACTCGTCGACCTGGAAGGTCCGGGTCGCGTGCACCGCGCGGCCGCTCGAGGTGTCGAAGGTGGTCGCCTGCACCGGGACGATCTCGGTGAACTTGCCCTCCTTCTGCGCCGCGGCGGCCTTCTGGTGCGAGCGCGCCGCGAACTCGTCCTGCTCCTGCCGGCTCACGTTGAACTTCTGCGCGACCAGCTCGGCGGTGAGCCCCATCGGCGTGTACGCGGTCGGGAAGTGCTCCATGACCTCGGGCGACACCGACAGCTTGTTGCCGGTCATGGGCACCGACGACATGGACTCCACGCCGCCCGCGATCATGACGTCGACCGCGCCGAAGGCGATGCGCTCGGCCGCGTGCGCGACCGCCTGCAGGCCCGAGGCACAGAAGCGGTTGATGGTCTCGCCCGACGACTCGATGGGCAGGCCCGCGAGCAGCCCGACCACGCGCGCCATGTTGAGGCCCTGCTCGCCCTCGGGCATGGCGCAGCCGAGCACGAGATCGTCGACTTCCTTGGGATCCACGCCGGCCTTCTCGAGCGCGGCCTTCACGACCTGGCCGGCGAGCTCGTCGGCGCGCGTCTGCGAGAGCGCGCCCTTGCCGGCGCGACCCACGGCGCTGCGGACGGCGGAAACGATTGCGATGTCAGCCATGTGCTTCTCCTTCGATTCGTTCCCGATGCCTAATTGCGCAACGGCTTGTTGTTCATCAGCATGAACTGCATGCGCTCCTGCGACTTCGGCTCGCCGCACAGCGACAGGAACGCCTCGCACTCGAGATCGAGCATCTTCGCCTCGGTGACCGGGCCGGCCGCGCCGTCGACGCCGCCGCACAGGACCTCGGCGACCTTCATGGCGATCTTGGCGTCGTGCTCGCTCGCCTGGCCGCTCTGCACCAGCGTGCCGACCATCATCTTGAGGGTGGCGATGCCGTTCTCACCGGGCAGCACGTGCGCGCGCGGGATCGCGCGGTTCCAGCCCGACTCGGCCAGGCCGATCGCGCGCGACTTGGCGTCGTGGAGCAGGCGCGCCTTGTCGAACGACACGCCGTCGGTCTGGCGGAAATAGCCCAGCGCCTTGGCCTCGTCGGCCGAGGTGGCGACCTTGGCGAGCGCGATGTTCATGAACACCTGGGTCACCAGCGCGTAGGAGTCGACCTTGGCGCCCTCGGGGATGGCCTCGAAGGCCCGCCACAGGAGGTTCATGTTGCCGCCGCCGCCCGGCAGGATGCCCACGCCGACCTCGACGAGGCCCGCGTAGGTCTCCGACGCCGCCTGCACGTGGTTCGCGCCCAGGCAGATCTCGAGGCCGCCGCCCAGCGCCATGCCGTACGGCGCCGCGACCACCGGAACGCTCGCGTAGCGCATGCGCTGCACGCCGATGTGCAGCTGCTTGATCATCTGGCGCAGGCCGTCCCACTGCTTCTGCTGCGCGGCCATGACCACGGCGAACAGGTTGGCGCCGACGCAGAAGTGCTCGCCCTCGTTGTAGACGACCAGCGCGCGGAAGTCCTTCTCGGCGCGATCCACCGACTGCTGGATCATGGTGATCACGTCGGCGTCGATCGAGTTGGCCTTGGTGGTGAACTGCAGGCCGGCGACGCCGTCGCCGAGATCCCAGAGCTGCGCGCCCTGGTTCTTGAGCACCGGCGCGTCGCCCTTACGCACCTGCGCGAGCGGCGCGCGGCGCGGATCGGCGGCGCGCGTGACGTAGGCGCCCTTGCCGGCGTCCCACACGTCGCCGCCCTTGTAGAAGGACGTCGCGCCCTTCTTGCTCATGTCGAGGATCCAGGCGGGCAGCGCGACCCCGTCGGCCTGCATGCGCTCGAGCGTGGGCGCGAAGCCGAGCGCGTCCCAGACCTCGAACGGGCCGAGGTCCCAGTTGTAGCCCCACTTCATCGAGTCATCGATGGCGGGGATGTCGTCGGTGATCTCGGGGATGCGGCGCGCGGCGTAGGAGAGCGCGCGCGAGGTCACCTTCCAGGCGAACGCGCCGGCCGGGCCCTTGTCGGCGAGCAGCTTGCGCAGGCGCTCGCGCGGATCCTCGACGCTCTTGAGCGCCTTGGTGACCGCCGCGACTTCCTTTGTCTGCTGCTTGGCGCGGTACTCGCCGGTCTTGGGGTCGAGGGTCTCGACCGCGTCCTTGCCCTTCTTGTAGAAGCCGCCCTTGGTCTTGTCGCCGAGCTGCTTCTTCTCGACCATGGTGCGGATGAACGCCGGCACCTTGAAGATCTCGCGATCCTCGTCGTGCTCGAGCGCCGCGTAGCAGTTGTCGGCGACGTGCACAAAGGTGTCGAGGCCGACCATGTCGGCGGTGCGGAAGGCGGCCGACTTGGGCCGGCCCATGGGCTCGCCGACGATGAGATCGACGTCTTCGGGGGTGAGGCCGTCGACCAGCATCTGCTGGATGGCCGCCATCATGGCGTGCACGCCGATGCGGTTGCCGACGAAGTTGGAGGTGTCCTTGCCGATCACGATGCCCTTGCCGAGCACGTCCTCGCCGAGCTGGCGCACGCGCGCGAGCGCGTCGGCCGAGGTCTCCGGGCCGCAGATGAGCTCGAGCAGCTTCATGTAGCGGGGCGGGTTGAAGAAGTGCGTGACCAGGAAGCGCGAGCGGAACGACGCCGAGCGGCCGTCCATCATCTTGTTGATGGGCAGGCCCGACGTGTTCGACGACACGATGGTCTCGGGGCCGACCGCGGCCTCGAGCTTGGCGAACAGCGCCTGCTTGACGTCGAGGCGCTCGATGACCGCCTCGATCACGATGTCGACGCCGGCCAGCTTGTCGAGGTCGTCCTCGAGGTTGCCGATCGAGACCAGGCGCGCGCGCGACGGGTGGAAGAAGGCCGCGGGGCGCGACTTGAGCGCCTTGTCGAGGCCGCCCGCCGCGAACCGGTTACGCGCCGCGGGATCCTTCTTTTCCGCGTCGGTGAGGTTCGGCGGAACGATGTCGAGCAGGATCGTGGGAATTCCGGCGTTCGCGAGGTGGGCGGCGATTCCGGCGCCCATGACTCCGGCGCCCAGGACAGCGGCGCTCCGAATCGGCTTGGTCATCGAGAGAGCTCCTTCGATTTGAGAGGCGAGCGGTGGGTACTTTAGCCAATTTGACGCGGTGCGCCAGAAGAAACACAAAGGCGAAATCTGGCGGAAATGATCCGCGAAAAGGCGCGCAACGACCGCGTACACGGGTTGTACAATCGTCGCTCGCATGGCGACTCGCCTGGGCACGGTGATCGCCGGTCGGTACCGCCTGCTCGACGTGATCGGCGCGGGCTCCTTCGGCGAGGTCTACCGCGCCGAGCACATCGGCCTCGGCAAGCTGGTCGCGGTGAAGCTGCTGCAGCCGCAGCACGCCCAGGACCGCCAGCTCGTGCGCCGCTTCCAGGACGAGGCGCGGCGCGCCGCCGGGCTCAAGCACCCCGGCATCATCGACGTCCACGACGTCGGCGTCACCGAGGACGGCTGCCCTTACCAGGTGATGGACTTCCTGACCGGCATCTCGCTCGGCGAGGAGCTGCGCGCACACCGGCAGCTGCCCATCGGCCGCGCGATCGCGCTGACGGTGCAGGTGCTCGACGCGCTGTCGGTCGCCCACGCGGCGGGCATCGTGCACCGCGACATCAAGCCGGAGAACCTGTTCCTCGAGCGCGACGCGCGCGGCGAGCGGCTCAAGATCCTCGATTTCGGCATCGCCAAGGTGCTGGAGGCGACCGGCGGCCGCGCCGGCGGCGGCGCGAACGGGCCACCCATGACCGCGGCGGGCCGGCCGCTGGGCACGCCCTACTTCATGTCGCCCGAGCAGGCGATCGATCCTGCGCGCGTGGGCGCGAGCGCCGACGTGTATTCGGTGGGCGCCACGCTCTTCGAGATGCTGACCGGGCGCACCATCGTGCTGCCCGCCGAGCTCGTGGTCGTGATCGGGCACGTGATCGCCGGCCACATCGAGCGCCACGCGCGCGTCCACCGCACCGAGGTGCCGGTGTGGCTGGACGAGATCGTCGCGCGGGCGCTAGCGCAAAGGCCCGAGCAGCGCTACGCGGATGCCGCCGCCATGCTGGCCGCGCTGCGGGCGGGCCAGCGCGGCGCGGCGGCCAGCGCGAGCCTGGGCGGCACCGGCAAGCTGCGGCCGGGCGCGTTCCCGCCGACGGCGCTGGCGTCGCTGGGCAACGACGACGTCACCCAGGGCGGCGACGCCACGACCAACCAGCGCGACCCGACGACGAATAGCGGCGACGTGCCGACGCGCATAGCGCCGGGCCCGGGCGGCTTCGTGGACGCGCGCACCGCGATGCTCGCGCCGACGCTCGCGCCGGCGCGCGCGCCGCGCGCGGCCGAGACGGTGGACCCGCCATCTGCGACGACGCCGCCGGTGCCGCGCGCGCGCACGCCCGTGGGCGACCCGGCCGCGCGCGTGGTGCCCGCGATCACCTCGCCCGAGCTGCCGGCCGCAGCGGCAGGCGGCCCGCGGCCTGGGCAGCTCCGCCGCGCGCGCGTCGTC